>DGAZ01000001.1:0-1221 GCA_002384685.1 Methylophilales bacterium UBA4017
TTTTAGATCGGTGTTTTCATCACTGACCGCAGTCTTACTAAAAGTGCGATCATAGAACTGAAACACCTCCGCCTGACGCTCAACATCAATACTTGATATTTTCTCTAGTCAGACTTATTTCAACAGATTCTCCAATTGCGATACTTAAATCTAATGCTAATTGTCTTAGCAATTGATGCCATGCTCCGACTGATTCAATGACCATCTCAGAGTTTTTACTGACTGTCGCACCATTCTGAATTGACATGCATAGGTCTTTCCAAGATTGGGGCATCCTAGAGAAGCTCTCTACCCCTGATGACTCACTATCCAAATATCTAACCACCTCACTCATTATATAAGCTTGGTCGGGATCAGCTATTTTCTTCTCGCTGACTGACAGGCAACACAAAGATAGCTTAAAAATAATAGAGTGATAAGACGCATAAAAAAACCTAATAAGAAGGGTACATATTAATAAAGAAAAATATCGATTATTTTATATATTGCTACCTGCGACAATTCAATGCGTATTAGCAGGTGAACATACATTTTATTCTGGATAAATCGTTTTAAGAAGCTCTCTAAGCCGAGGTAACACCGCTAGCTCGCTGCCATCCTCCTTGATATACCCCAAATAAACAGCGACTAAATCCCTTTCATGATTAATCAATAAACCCTGCCCTGCCCAACCGCCCTTATAAATATCATTATTGTTATAAACCACGTCCCATTGATAAGAATTATGTTTTATTTCTGGGTCAGCTGAGTCTCCATCGGCAGAGCGAGCGTTGGCTAACAGCTCAGGCCTGCCCTTATTAATGATCATGTCGAGATAGCGATCTGAAATAACTTTTTCGGAACTGACTTTTTTGTAGCTCGGTGTAAACAATAATCCAAAGCGAGCCATGTCACGGGCTTTTGCCAGAAAACCACCTGAGCTTAAAGCGATGCCATAGCGAGCTGCAAATATAGAGGCGTCACCCTCTGCCCCCATTTTGTGCCAAAGCTCTTTAGTCACAGCATCCTGAAAAGGCATTGCCATAAGTCGTTCAACTATCCACGACAATACAAAGGTATTAGCGCCGCTATAATCAAAGCCGACGCCTTGATCGGCCCAGCGACCGGGCTTCATATTCGCTAGGGCTTCATAAGGTGTACTAGCCGTATTATTACTTCGCACAGCATCATTTAATGAGGCTTCATACTCATAATAACAAGTACCTCGTGCATAGTTACCAT
>DGAZ01000001.1:1368-3615 GCA_002384685.1 Methylophilales bacterium UBA4017
ATCTGAGCAATCAATACCAGAGGCCATATCCAAGACGTTACGAACAGTCACCCCCTTAAAATCTGATCCTTGCAGTTCAGGTAAATAAAAATCTACCGGCTTATTGGTATCGATTTGTCCTCTGTCTTCCAAAATAGCAATGAGGGTTGAAGCAAAAACCTTAGTCACTGACCACCAAATTGGCTTTTCATACTCTTGCATACGGGCATAGTGCTCAAACACGATATCGCCTTTGTGCAAAATAACGACGGCCATATTACTTGATAGATCACTCTCTAAAAAATCAACAAAAGCCAATTTTCCTTGGGGAGTTGTTACCTTGAAGTTATCAATTTCATTGTTGAGTTTGTAAGCCAGCGGCTGAACAGGGCCATTACGGTAAACATTCACAGTGGGAAAAAGTTGATGGATGTTTTTGTTATTCCACATCATATCTTTGCCCTGAGGAACCCACCACACTTCATCGGCAGGGTTAGGTAAGCGTTGATGCTGTTCAAGTGTCTCAGCCACAGACGAAGAAGGGATAAAGGGTGCGCGATTTGAATTGGCAAACAGTGGCGTAATACACATGGAATAAACAAAAACTAGAGCCAATAAAAATTTCATGATAAGTCACTTTTATTATAGTGGGTTTCAATATACTCTACTTTTGAGTGGGAATAAAATATGTATAGGATGATTAAAGAAAATTATTTTGTAATAAAAATATTTATCATTGGGTTATTAGGTGTCTTGTCACTGCTTTTGAGTAATTTTCAATACAGTATAGAGTTGCCACAAGAAATCACATCCCAATTCAGCAGTAGGGAAATACAACTTCTTTTGTTAGTGAACCCGTTAATTTTCTTATTCATAGCAGTATTGATTGGGAGTATATGCTTTGGAAAGGTTGGGCTTAAAGCCCCAATACTCTCATCAAAATTTGATTTACAGAAACTTCAACCTTTAATCAGAGAATTTTTGAAGGTAGGAGTTATAAGTGGAATTGGGGTGGGAGTAATTTTAATACTAATTTCTGTATTTAGTGAAAAAATGATTAACAGTGAATTGGTTAACTCCCCACTAAATTCTGAGTTAAGTCTTGTGACTAGGTTGATGTATGGCGGAATAACAGAAGAAATTATTATGCGTTTTGGTTTAATGACATTTTTGGTTTGGATAATGTCTAAGATAACCAAATCTGAATCAAATTCAGTTTTTCTGGTGGCTATATTAATTTCTTCCCTATTGTTCGCCGTAGCCCATTTACCACTAGTTTACGCAACTGTTGAGGTTGTATCTTTAAGTTTGTTGACTTACATCCTAATAGGTAATTCAATCGGTGGACTGGTGTATGGATATTTGTATTGGAAGAAAGGACTAGAGTGTTCAATGATTTCTCACATGACTACCCATATTACGTTTGTTGTGGTTAATTTTTTATTTTGAGCA
Organism: Methylophilales bacterium UBA4017; assembly: GCA_002384685.1. Lineage (GTDB taxonomy): Bacteria > Pseudomonadota > Gammaproteobacteria > Burkholderiales > Methylophilaceae > BACL14. Next base: position 2,800 of record DGAZ01000001.1, read on the forward strand.
TTGAAGCAGTTAGTTCTTAAGCCCAAAGCAGTAGAAGCACGATATCATCCCTCTAATCTAAAAGTAGATGTTAATAGTTTAGATAAGTGTCTCAAGGCATACGACATGAGAATAGAAGGCAAAACTACTGTAGAAATAGGCGCTGAGTTTCTATACTTAGATCCACAGATAGCGAAAGGTAATCTTGATTCAAAGAATACTTGTAATGTGACAGCATGTAGATATCTTAAAAAGGCTGAAGATAACATCAAAGCAGTTGAGAATCGTATGTTTGGATTAGGTCACAAAAATGACTTGTAAAGTTTACAAGTCAGAAAGTGCTAAANNTTAGTTCTTAATCCCACAGAAGTAAAAGCACGATATCATCCAGCTAATCTAAAAGTAGATGTTAATAGTTTAGGGAAGTGTCTCAGGGCATACGACATGAGAAAAGAGGGAAAGACCAATGTAGAAATAGGCGCCGAGTTTCTATACCTAGATCCACAGAAAGTAACTAAAGATCCCGATCTTAAGAATAAGTGTAATGTGGGAGCATACAGATTGATCAAAAAGGCTGAAGCAAACATTAAAGCAGTAGAGAAAGGTATGTTTGGAGTAGGGCATTAGCGTTGTAAACTTTACAAGTCAGAGAGTGCTAAAATATTGAAAAATAGAGGTTGTTTAAGATTTGTGGAAAACAAAATAAAACCAAAAACTAGTAAACTACTTGTAAACCCTATTTTGGCACTCGTAAACCATTGTTCTTACAAGGGTTATTTTACGACTAGGATTGAGTGGGAGTAGTCATGAGAACCATCTCCTCTAAGAAGCTATAAT
>DGAZ01000013.1:0-7131 GCA_002384685.1 Methylophilales bacterium UBA4017
GGGTCATAGGGGTAGGGTGAAAGCTCAGGGTTTATCCATCGCGTCCCAGGTTTGTAAGGGCTAGCAACTGGCTCTCCAAGGCCTAATAGGACCCCCTTTATGACCTCATCTTTATCGATTGCATAATTAATAGCTCGCCTTACGTTGATGTCATTAAAAGGCTCTTTTTTAAGGTTAAATCCGAGGTATGTGTATCCGTTACCCAGCTCTTTATATAAATTTATCTTGCGCCCTAAATCTTTACGAGCAGGAAAAACTCGCTGGTGCTGGATAGGATTAATATTCATTAAATCTATATTGTCGGCAGTTAACTCAAGAAATTGAGACGATGTGTCGGGTATGATTCTTGATGTCAGGTAGCTAATGTTTGGCTGTCCTTGTGAGCTTTTGCTGTTGGCTTTCAGAGTTACTTGTTGACCGCTTATCCATTGATCCAGCTGGTAATAGCTTGAGCCGGTAGGGTTACGAGAAAAAAACGTATTATTTATATCCTCATTCTCTAAGATATGTTTTGGGAGAACGTGAAGGGAAGCCCATGTGTCAATTGCAGGCGCATAGGTCTCGGTATAGGTTACAACAAAAGTCTTGGGGTTGGGTGCTGAGGCCTTTGTAACTAATAGGTAGTCGGATGCGTAAGGCGTCCTTGTTTTTGGGTTTGTAACTAACTTCCATGTAAACAAGACATCTTCACTTGTTAATGGTTTTCCATCGGCCCAAAAGAGATTGTCCTTTAAGGTAAATGTAATAGTTTTTTGGTCGTTTGATATAACCCATTTCGCAGCAAGCTCAGGAGCATGATTTAATTTTTCATCATACTTAATTAAGGAATTAAAAATATTTCCAGCTATAGCTGAGGAGGCTGAATCACCGGCTATCATTGCAATAAGATTACTGGGTTCTCCCACCATAGCATTTACTAGATTTCCTCCACTTTGTAATTCATAATAATCTTTATAATCAATTACTTCTGGATCATTATTCGAGCAACTTGTTATTAATAATATTAAGGAAAATAACAGCATAGCTCTTGTGATTGACTGGGATAAATGGTGCGTCATATTATTTTGGAATATCGAGTATATCCCCTATGATTATTTTGGAAGACGGTAGTTCATTAAATTCCATGATCGCTCTTACGCTTACTTTGTATCGAGAGGAGATGTGACTTAGCGTTTCGCCTGATTTTACTCGATGGGTAATGATTGTATGATAGTCAATTATGCCACCGTTGCTCGGGAAACTTGTACCTATAGCATTCGTGTTTGGAATTAATAAAATATTTCTCTTACCAAATCTTTTTTGGCTTCTAAGCTGATTAACTTTAGCCAGAACTCTCCAATCAATATTGAATTTTTTAGCCACATGTTTTAATGTCTCACCTTTCTTCGGCTTATAGACTTTCCAGCTACTAATGGGTTGATCATGAGCAAAAAGATTTTTGTTAAATGTGGTTACGGAGTTCACAGGAAGAAGAATGGAGTGAGCTCCTTCAACAGATTTCATTATTGGTCTTTTGTGCTCAGCATTTAATAAATCAAACTCCTCTAAAGATATTTCAGCTAGCCGAGCTGCCAGTTCAGTATCAATCTCATCGGGAACCTCTACAGACTCAAAGTAGGGCTTATAAGGAATATCTTTCAGTGTTATCCCGTACTTTGCAGGGTTTTGCATTATATTTCTAATTGCTAGTAGTTTAGGGACATAGTTTCTAGTCTCCATAGGAAGGTTTAGGCTATAAAAATCTGTACCCTTCTTATTTCTTTTATTTTTTTTTTGGGTTCGTCCTACCCGACCTTCACCTGCGTTATATGCGGCTAAAGCTAGTTCCCAGGTACCGAACTCCTCATAAAGTCTTTCAAGATAATCTAGAGCAGAGTCAGTAGACTCAACAACATTTTGTCTTTCGTCTCTCCACCAATCCTGCTGTAAACCATACAATCTTCCAGTTGATGGAATGAATTGCCACATACCTACCGCTTTTGCTTTTGATTTGGCTAAGGGATTGTAGGCACTTTCTATCATTGGTAGAAGCGCAATTTCCATCGGCATATTTCTTTTCTCAACTTCTTGGTATACAAAATAAAGATATTTGTTTGCTCGGACCATCATGCGCTCAATGTAATCGGGTCTTTTTTTATACCATTCCTCGTATTTTTTAATTCTTTCCAAACCTTTTTTACTTGGCTTGGTATGCATTTGGTAACCAGCGTTAATTTTTGGCCAGAGACTTTCTGCTGGTTCGGAAGCAATGAGCTCTTCACTGATTGATGTGCTTTCAGATACATTATCCTCAATGACGACTATGGTGTCACCAGTGACGTTGGTAATGGCATAAACATTTGTGGGGATAAATGCATTAATTAAAATGAAGGCAATAAAGCGCCCTAGTATTTGTTTAAAATGCATCTTTTTTAAGCCTAATCTCTTTAAATTTTTCGGAATTTTCTGCTAACAGAAAAGGATTTGTTGCCAACTCAGTTGCTATTGTAGATGGAAGCGTATTAGATTTTAGCTTATCTTCATTAAATCTTCGAGTTAATAGAGGATTATTTTTATCTAAGCTCATAGCAAATCTAATATTTTCTAACGTATATTCATGCGCGCAGTAAACTTTTGTTTTCAGATCTAATTTTTTGAGTTTTTGTAATGATTCGTACATCTGCTCCGCTGTACCTTCAAATAGTCGGCCGCATCCACATGCGAATAAAGTATCCCCACAAAATAAGCTTTCTTCATTGTAATAAACTATATGATCGTCTGTGTGCCCAGGAGTTTCTAAAACATCGAATTTAATCCCTATGTCTGGAATACTTAAGGTGTCACCTTCAGATAGTGCAATGTATTCAAAATCAAAAGAAGAGGTTTTTGGCCCATAAATTATCACCTCAGGATATGCTGCTTTAATTGTTTCTACTCCACCGATATGGTCAGAATGTTTGTGTGTTATCAGTATCGCTTTAGGGTATAGCGCATTGCTTTTAAGGTAGTCAATTACAGGCTTGGCGTCACCTGGGTCAACAATAGCAACTTTCCCACTATTATTTATAAGCCAAATATAGTTATCCATAAATGCCTTAATTGGGATGATCGAGGTGTTAGAATGTGATGGATTATGTGCGCGCATACAGATACTAAGTTTACTATGATTTCAAATATATATAATAACTTATGACATGGTTTGATACTGAAAATGGTCAAAGGTTACTTGACGCTGAAGAAGCTATTCTTTGTGATTTTTTGGAAGATAAGTTTGGCTATTTTTCGCTCCAAACAAACTATATAGGAAGAAATCTTCTTAAAAACACACGCATGGTCCATCATCTCCTAATTGATGGCCCAGAAAGAAATGTTACATGTAATTTTAACCAACTCCCTTTTGATAGTGACTCAATTGATTTAATTATTAGTCCGCACCAGTTAGAGTGTAATGGTGACATCAATTCCCTTTTTTCTGAGCTATTTAGGGTTGCTATTCCTGGGGGTAGGGTAGCTATTTTTTCTTTCAATCCATATAGCTTCGCAGGCCTAAGAAGCATCGCCTGCTTTGATAACTACACACCATGGAATTCAAAGTTTATCTCGCTTAGTTTTGCTCAAAAAAAATTAAAAGATGCAGGATTTACAATTGAAGAGGGGCGGATGATAGATTATCAGCCATTGTTTTCAGGACAATCTTTCAGTAATAGAATTTTTGAAGATATTGGGGCTAGATGGCTTCCATTATTTGCTAATGTTTACTTTATTGTTGCGAGAAAAGATGTTGTGGGAGTTACCCCATTAAGGCCCAAATGGAATAAAATAGCAACAGGAAGAGCCCTAACAAACAAATTAAAGACTATTGATGATTAAAATTTATACAGATGGAGCTTGTAAGGGTAATCCTGGTGACGGTGGATGGGGTGCTCTTATTACAGATGGCTTAGAAAATAAAGAAATTTATGGTGGCGAAAAAAATACTACGAATAACCGTATGGAGTTGATGGCAGTAATAATGGCTCTTGAATCAATTGAAAAAGAACAAAAAATAACCATTTTTACTGACTCGACCTATGTTCAAAAGGGTATAAGTGAATGGATTGTAAACTGGAAGAGAAATGGATGGAAATCCAGTAATAAGCAGCCTGTAAAAAATCAGGACCTTTGGATGAGGCTGGATGGATCGAATTCATCGCTAATTACGTGGGAGTGGGTTAAAGGACACTCTGGTCACATTGAGAATGATAGGGCTGATTATCTTGCTAACCTTGGCGTTCATTCAGCAAGCCAGTAGTGATGAGACAAATTTTTTTAGACACTGAAACAACAGGCTTAGACCCCAATCAAGGACATCGCATTATTGAGGTTGCCGCTATCGAGTTTATTAACAGGCAAACCACAAATAATCGTTTTCATTTTTACGTTAACCCCCAAAGAGAGATAGATGCGGCAGCACAAGAAGTTCATGGAATAACCTTGGATTTCTTGAGCGATAAACCTTTTTTTAAGGACATTGCCACAGACTTTATTAGCTTTATTAAAGATTCGGAACTTGTTATCCATAACGCCCCTTTTGACGTAGGTTTTTTAAATATGGAGTTCGGCAAGATTGGTCTAGATAAGCTTGATAGCTATTGCGATGGAATAATTGATTCACTTAAGTTTGCCAAAGAATTAAGACCAGGCCAAAGAAATAGCCTTGATGCACTTTGTAGAGCTTTTAGCGTAGATAACTCAACTCGAAGTTTACATGGAGCACTATTAGATGCTCAGCTATTGGGGGAAGTGTATATTCAGATGACAAGAGGCCAGGAAGCTTTTACGATTAATTTTGAAGAAGACACATCCAAAACAACATTTAATTCTGTTGACCATACCGATTTAATGGTTATCCAACCTTTACAAGAGGAAGTAGAGGCCCACAATACTTACCTAAAAAGCATTAACAGAAAAGATGTATGGTGATTTCCCATCAAAACACTTAATAAAAAAGGACCTTCGCTATATGGAAACTAGATTTTTTATCGACTACCCCCAAGAAAAGATTGAGCCTAATACTAATAATTATCAATGCAAGTTTTGTAAAAAATCATCATTAGAAATCAATGGTTTATTAAAAAATCATGATGTAAGTTGTGAGTATAGAATTAGCAAAGAAGCACAAAAATTATAGGAGTTATTGTGAGTAAAACGTATCAGGACCTTATATTGGCAGTGCATAAGGCGCTAAATGGTGACTGGGATGGCAGCCATAAGATAGTCCAAGACATGGATCTAGACTTAGCTAGATGGACGCATGCTGTTTTACATAAGATTGAGGGGGACGAGCCTAATAGTAGGTACTGGTACTCTCGAAGTCGCTTGTGTGAGTATGAGGATTACGAAAATACGAAAGATGAATTATCTCGTATTACGAAGCATATTAACGACTTATCCCTTCCAAAATAGGTCAACATAACTGTTTACAGGCATAGTTTCTAGCTTTTTTTGATCCATACTTATCTCAAGGATTGTAGTCACCTTATCCTTATTGAGTTCTCTTGCTAAATTAACTTTAAATTTATCTACGAGCTTTGGAATACCTTCATGACGCCTTCTTTTATGACCAATAGGATACTCGACCGTAATCTGGGGTGATACGGTTCCATCTTTATAAAAAATTTGTATAGCATTAGCAATTGAACGTTTATCGGGATCTAGATAATCTTTGCTAAACTGTCTATTTTCCTCACAAACCATTGTATCGCGAAGCATATCAACCCTAGGGTCATTAGCGGTTTCGTCTTCATAGTCCTGAGCAATTAAATTACCCTTAAGTAAGCCGATAGCAGTCATATATTGAATGCAATGATCTCGGTCAGCAGGGTTGTTAAGTGGCCCCGCTTTATCAATAATTCTGATAGCAGATTCATGCGTGGTAATAATAATTTTTTCTACCTGCTTAATTTTTTCTGCTGTATTTAGTCTATTAGCTTCACTTTGATGAAGTGTCAGCGCACATTCAACTGCGGTTTGGGCATGAAATTCGGCGGGAAAAGAAATTTTAAACAATACATTTTCCATTACATAACTTCCATAGCTTCTTTGAAATTGAAACTCTTTTCCTTGAAACAAGACATCATAAAATCCCCACTCTTTAGCAGATAGTGCGGTTGGGTAGCCCATTTCTCCCTGCATAACCATCAGAGATAACCTAACAGCTCGACTTGTCGCATCGCCAGCTGCCCATGATTTTCTAGAGCCAGTATTGGGAGCATGCCGATAGGTTCTTAAGCTTTGTCCGTCAATCCATGCATTCGATAAAGCATCTATTATTTGCTCTTTGTTCCCCCCAAGCATTTTTGTTATTACTGCTGTAGAGGCTATTTTTACCAAAATTACATGATCGAGCCCCACTCGGTTAAAGCTATTCTCCAATGCAATTATTCCTTGAATTTCATGGGCTTTGATCATTGCTTCTAAAACATCTTTAATTAAAAGCGGTGAATTTCCTTCAGCCTCTCTCGTTCTTGAGATCCAATCTGCTACTGCTAGAATTCCGCCTAGATTATCCGAAGGATGACCCCACTCAGCTGCCAACCATGTGTCATTAAAATCTAACCATCTCACCATAGCACCTATATTAAAAGCGGCATTAATAGGATCTAACTGATAAGTAGTTCCTGGAACTTTTGCCCCATTAGGAACTATTGTTCCCGCAATTGTGGGGCCAAGAAGTTTAGTGCATGCCGAGTAGCTTAGCGCTTCAAGCCCGCAGCCCAATGTATCTATCATGCAATTTCTTGCAGTATCGAAAGCATCAGCACTATCTATCTCGTAATCTAGGACATAGTTCGCTATATCTACAATTACTTGATCGGGCTTTTGTTTAGTACGGGGGTGGTTTGAGGACATTTTTTTCCATTCGTAATTAGCGTTGATCGATAGGGGGAATAGGGCGATTATCAGGCCCGGTATACTCTGCGTTAGGTCTAATAATTTTGTTATCGATTCTCTGCTCCATAATATGAGCAGCCCAACCGGTGGTTCGTGAAATTACAAAAATAGGGGTAAATAACGAGGTTGGTATCCCCATTAAATGATAAGAAGACGCACTATACCAATCAAGATTTGGAAACATTTTCTTTTCTTCCCACATGACTTGCTCGATGCGGC
>DGAZ01000013.1:7417-13671 GCA_002384685.1 Methylophilales bacterium UBA4017
CACTCATTTCGTGGGTCACCTGTTGTGTAAACTGGGTGCCCAAAGCCAATAATGATCTCTTTATTGGCCATTCGCCTTCTAATATCTTCTTCCGCATCTTCTGGGGCTTTGTAACGGCCTATAATTTCCATTGCCACCTCATTTGCTCCTCCATGCTTAGGACCTCTTAATGCCCCTATTGCACCGGTGATTGATGAATACATATCTGAGAGAGTTCCCGCAATAACTCTTGAGGTAAATGTCGACGCATTGAATTCATGCTCTGCATAGAGTACTAAAGAAATGTTCATTGATTTTTCATGCAGTTGAGAAGGTTTTTTTTCATGTAGCAAGTTAAGAAAATGGCCCGCAATGGATTCATCGTCGGTCTCAACATGAATTTTTTTGCCCTCATATGCAAACTTATACCAATAAATTAAGATTGAGCTGAAGCACGATATAAGCCGGTTTGCTAACTCTCTTGCGCTATCTATATTCCTGTCAATAGATTCTGGCTCTAATGCCCCTAACATTGAGCATCCTGTTCGCATAACATCCATAGGATGAGCGTCTTTTGGTATTCTCTCTAAAACGGCTTTGAGATTATCAGGAATGCTTCGCAATGATATTAATTTTTTTTGGTACTGATTGAGTTCGGTCTGGTTGGGTAGGGTGCCATAAATTAGCAAGTAAGCCACTTCTTCAAAAGTGCATGTATCTGCTAGCGCAATGATGTCATAACCCCTGTAATGAAGGTCGTTACCGGTATGCCCAACCGTGCATATTGACGAGGTGCCTGCATTTACACCAGCCAGTGCAACTCCTTTTTTTACTTTTTTTGGTTCTGTGCTCATAAATTAATACCCCGTTTATTTCTTGTCTTTTTGAAAAAGCTGATCTAATTTTTTTTCATAATGATGGTAATCAAGGAAGTCGTAAAGTTCTTCCCTTGTTTGCATCTGGTCTACCATACCTTTCTGTGTTCCTTCTTTACGAATACCCTCGTAAATATTTAATGCCGCTTTATTCATTGCTCTAAAAGGACTTAACGGATAAAGCGCTATGGAAATATCCACATTTCTCAGCTCTTCTATTGTAAACAAAGGCGTTGATCCAAATTCAGTGATATTTGCTAAGACTGGGACGGTTAGTTGATCGGTAAATAATTTGTAGGTCTCTAAATCCTTAACCGCCTCAGGGAAAATCATGTCTGCCCCAGCTTCAACGCAGGCTTGTGCTCTATCTAGGGCTGAATTAAGACCTTCTACTGCCAAAGCATCTGTTCTCGCCATAATACAAAAGTCTGGATCTGATTTAGCATCTACAGCCGCCTTCACTCGGTCAACCATTTCCTCTAATGACACTATCGCCTTATTTGGTCTGTGACCACAGCGCTTAGCTTGAACCTGGTCTTCAAGATGAACGGCGGCGGCACCAGCCTTTTCTAAAGCCCTAATTGTCCGTCTAATGTTAAAAGCCCCCCCAAAACCGGTATCGACATCAACTAATAAAGGGAGTGATGAGGCGTCAGTTATTCTTCTTACATCTATCAATATATCTTCTAGCGTGCTAATACCTAAATCTGGAACACCAAGCGAACCGGCCGCCACTCCACCTCCTGACAAATAAATAGCATTAAAGCCACTTCTTTCAGCAAGTCTTGCATGGTATGCATTAATGGCACCAATCACTTGAAGGGGTTTTTCTAGCTTAATTGCATTTCTAAAACGGTGTCCTGGAGTGTCGGTATTTTTCATGATGCTGTTCCAAAAAAAGCACTATCAATTTCTTCTGGTAAATCCATACCTGATAATTTAGCGGCCTGAAGAATTTCCCAAAAGTAACGGTAAGTAGCTCTGTCATGCAATTCCCCATTGTATTGAATTGGCCCCCAATTGGCTTGTTGTGCTTGCAAAAGTATTTGCGCACCATCTATTACTTCACTGAAATCGGGCTTCATTGCATCAACTATAGCTTGAATTTGTGTGGGATAAATACTCCACATTCTCATAAATCCAAACTCACTCCTCGCTCTTTTTGCATCGCTATGTGTAACTTCGGCATTCTTTAAATCAAGGGTAACGTTGTGTGCCGGAACGATCCCATTACCTATTGCTGCTGCAACCAGCTCAGCTTTAGCTCGTGCTAGCAAGCGATGATCAAATTGACCAGGACTTCTCATAGCGCTTGCGGGTATTGCTCCATGATGACCGCTCACAAAATCCATTAACCCAAAATCAAGAACTTGGATCCAGTCAATTGAGGCAATTTTATGGATATCTTTGAGGGCGCCATGCGTTTCGATAAGTACATGGATTGGAATCACTCTGTTTACCCCATAAAAAATTGCTTGTTTTTTTATGTACGCAACCATCTCCTCCACTTGTTCTACACTGGTAGATTTTGGAATAGTTATATAGGTAAGCAAACCGCCAATGCCCTGAACAATAATATCGACATCTGCTTTCCATGAGGGGTGAGTGTAGTCATGAATACGAACCCCAGCCATCTTGTATTTATTTAAGTCGGAATTCAATATCCTCACGATCATTTCGGCATGGTCTTTTTCCTGACCAGCTGCAGCACCATCTTCACAGTCACATGTAATATCAAAAATTGGCCCCAAATCATCTTGAAAGCTCAATGCTTTCGTTATCAATTTTTCGCTACCTGCGAAATGTTCGCAAGCCGGGATAACGGGGAAGGGCTTTTCTCCCTGAAATAATGCATCGTTTGGGTGGACTAGGCTCATGTTAATTTCCTCTTGGTATGGTTACGGTATAGTCGATATCAAGAACAACGTTTTCTTGGTAAGTCTTCGGAGAGTCTTCTTGCATTATGGAAAGAAGAGAGGAGGGCTCTTGATTTTTAATTCCAACTAGGCGAAGCCTTAGTAAGCCCAAATCAGACCTTCCTTCTATTGTATTTTTTTCTATAATGATGGTTTTCGCATAGATAGTGTCGCCAGCAAAAGTTGGATTGCTATGCACCCCACTATTGATAGCCACAATATTAAGTACATTTTCTATGCCCTGGAAGTTTATGGCATTGCATAAGGAAATGATATGACCGCCGTATACCAATCGTTTTTTAAACGCTGTTTGTTCCATTAAATGAGCATCAAAATGTAGCCGGGCATTATTTTGATAGAGATGCGTAGCCATAGTATGAGCGGTTTCATCAATAGTTAACCCATGGCTATGATCAATCGTATCGCCAGCCTCATAGTGAGCCCATAATTTACTGGATCCAGTGGACACAACATCGAAATTGCTCGCATCCATGTAGCTTGGAATGCTTATGCTTTTATGGTCTACATAGTCAAGCATTTCCGGTACTAAGGTTTGAGGTATAAGGGCGGCATGATTTTTTTTAGGTAGCATAACCCATCGTTTCCATGAAAGCACCTCCTTATCATGCTGATTATAAACCGCAGAATGCACATAGACGATACCGTTTTTTTTATTAGAGTTTTCTTTTATCCCTATCACAGCAGATTCACTTCGGATCGTATCCCCAACAAATACAGGGCTAATAAACCTAACGTCAGCGTAACCTAAATTAGCAATAGCATTTAGTGAGATATCCTGAACAGTCCTACCAAATGCAATATGAAAAACCAGCATGTCATTCACTGGTACTTTGCTATAACCTAAGTGCGAAGCAAAAGTATGTGAGCAGAACAATGGGCGTCTGTCGCCGGTAAGTGCAATGTACAGGGAAGCATCCCCATCGCTTATCGTTCTTGGGATAGCATGAATAATTTTTTGACCGATAGTAAAGTCTTCTAAGTAATTGCTTTTACTCATTCTCAAGCTCCGTAATAGCGTCTCGTAACATCAGCAACCTTTTGGCAGCGTTAACATGATGATGCTCAATTAATCTTTCATTAACTACAACCGTTCCCCTTCCTGATGCGTTAGCTTCTTTAAGGCCTTTAATGACTTCTTCAGCATGAGCAATCTCAGATTTTTTAGGGGTATAAGCATCATTGGCATAAGGTAGTTGATCCGGATGGACTAGCGATTTTCCATCAAAACCCATATCCCTTCCCATACGACACGCATACTCAAAAGCATTCGTATCATTTAACTTGCTGTGAATTCCATCAACAACCCCACGGTTATATGCTCTTGCTGCCAAGATGACGAGTGACAGCGACGTCAAAAGGGCAGTTCGTTCATGAGTCACTCTTGCCGCCATTTGTGAGATAAGATCCGAGGTTGCCATAACAATACAGACTATTCTTTCTGAAGCGCTAGCAATCTCTTCGGCATGCAAAACCGCTAAAGGACTTTCAATCATTACCATCACTGGTACGCCGACCCCACCTGCATTATCGAGAGCAGTGATTGCTTCAATCACATCATCTTTTGACTCAATATTGGGAAATAAGACAGCATCCGGTTGAAGTCCAGCTACTGCTTTGATGTCATCTTTCCCCCAGGGTGAGTCGAAATCATTAACCCGCACAACCACTTCTTTTTTTCCGTACCCTTTCGCTGCAAGAAATTCGACTACATTTAAGCGTGATTCTTCTTTTGCTTCTAAAAGGATAGGGTCACCTAGGTCTAAAATAACAGAATCAACCCTAAGGGATTTGGCTTTTTCAAGGTAGCGTCTGTTGCATCCTGGAACGTACAGCATGGAGCGTCTAGGTCGTAATGTACTTAACATAAGCATGCACTTCTATTGAATGTAATTAAATTACCCTAGATTCTAATTCATATAGTAAATATATGTCAATTATTTTATTAACTCTTATATAAGACTAAGAATAGATACGTTCTTTTAATTTTAAAAAATACATAAATAACAGTAACTTAATTGATCATAACGATATATTACTATTTAAAAAAAAGGTGTTGATTTATTTTTAAGTCTTATATAAGATATATAAGAATTTAATAAATAATTTATATTTCCAAGGAAGGTGGTTTAATGAATCCGCTATACATACAAATCAAAAAAAGAATTACTGAGAGTTTGGTGGGAGGTTTGTGGCATCCAGGACAATCGATTCCTAGTGAGATCGAATTAGCACATTCGTATAACGTCAGCCAAGGAACTGTAAGAAAAGCGATAGATGAACTTGCAGCAGAAAAAATATTGATACGAAGGCAAGGCAAAGGAACGTTTGTTGCTAGCCATAATGAAGAAAATAATCAGTTACGATTCCTTAGGCTAACCTCAAGCCTAGGAGATAAAGAGAAGCTCAACAATAAACTCTTGAACTTTGAAAAAGAAAAAGCCAGTAATGGGCTAGCCAAGATCCTAAATATAAATAATGCCTCTACGGTCGTTTCCATTAAGCGTGTTTTAACGTTTAACCAAAAGCCTTTAATACTCGATTTAATTAAGGTTCCTGCCTCTTCTTTTCGTGGATTAACACCGGAGAAAATAATAGAGAAACAAGGGTCTATGTATCGCATGTATGAAACAGACTTTGGTATACAGATGCTTCATGCCAAGGAAAAAATCCGGGCAGTTGCTGCAAACAATGAGGCGGCAGAAATATTGGGGGTGGCTATCAATACTCCTATATTGAGCGTCGAACGTGTCGCATATACCTATGACAACAGAGCCATTGAGTGGCGACTCGGTCTTTGCCTCACCGAAAACCATCATTACGCAACTGAGTTAGAGTAAATGACAGACTTTAAACAAAAAGCCTTAAACTATCATGAATTCCCAAAGCCTGGAAAGCTAAGCGTAGAATCTTCCAAGGCATGTGATACGGCAGATGATTTGTCATTAGCCTACACTCCTGGCGTTGCGGCTCCTGTCTTGGAGATTGCCAACAATCCTGCTAACGCATACCGCTACACCAATAAAGGGAATCTGGTTGCAGTAATCACAAATGGTACTGCTGTTTTAGGTTTGGGTGATGTCGGTGCATTAGCCTCCAAACCAGTTATGGAAGGGAAGGCCGTATTATTCAAGAAATTTGCTGGTATTGATGTATATGATATTGAAATTGACTGTACAGACCCAGACGAATTCATTCAAACGGTTGTAAATATTGCGCCTACATTTGGTGGTATTAATCTGGAGGATATAGCCGCCCCCCATTGTTTTTACATTGAAAATGAATTGAAGAAACGTTTAACAATTCCCGTATTTCATGACGATCAGCATGGAACAGCCGTTATTGTTGCCGCCGCACTAAAAAATGCAATGGAGATCCAGAGTAAAAAAATTACTGAAGTGCGGATAGTTTTTTTAGGAGCTGGTGCAGCTGGATGTTCTTGTGCAAGACTGTTGAAGCTGATGGG
>DGAZ01000017.1 GCA_002384685.1 Methylophilales bacterium UBA4017
AGAGATGGAGAAGGCTTTATTGCTGTTTCCTCAGAAGCAAGGAAGCGATTTTGGCTTGATAGGGCAAGAACAGCAGCTATTGCAAAGCATACGAATGCTTTTAAAATCAATGAAGATGTTGTTATTCCTTTGGAGTCATTAGGTGACTACTCAAATGGTATCGATCGCATTAATATAGAGCTATCAATCAATAATAAATTAAAGCTGATTGAGGAAATTTATCAGTATCTTTCAGCCAGCAACATTCCTATAAATAACGATGAAATGGATGTTGAGTTATTTGAAGAAAAAAAGAAATCAGCATTAACATTGCTCGATCAAGTGAGGGGTAAATGGAGCAATTATCTCAATAATTTAGATGAACCACTCGAAAAGTTTGAGGGTTTGCCCGAATTAAAGAATTTTTACCAAACCTTATTTTCAGCAATTCAGTCTTATGAATTAAGAATTTCATGGAAAAAAGAGCTAAAAAAACCTCTGAGTGAAATTTTTTCGGGAAGAGGCTATGAAGTTGTACTTGAAAAAATAACCAATCTTCACCAAACGATTTTAAAATCTAGAGTTTTTATTGCATTGCATATGCACGCTGGAGACGGAAATGTTCATTCAAATATTCCTGTTAACTCAGATGATTATGAAATGATGCAAGATGCACAAAGAGCGGTGGCAAGAGTGATGGCCTTGGCAAAAAAATTGAATGGCGTTATCTCTGGCGAACATGGTATCGGTATAACTAAGATGGAGTACTTAGATGAGCATACTATTGATACATTTGCCGCTTATAAAGCTAAGGTAGATCCTAATGGTCATTTTAACAAAGGAAAGCTACAGGCTGGTTCAGGCTTAGAAAATGCATACACCCCGAGCTTTGGATTGCTAGAACAAGAATCTATTATTATGGAAGAATCGGCAATTGGTCAAATTGCAGATTCTATAAGTGACTGCATGCGTTGTGGAAAATGTAAGCCTGTATGCACCACGCACGTTCCCAGAGCCAACCTTCTTTATAGTCCACGCAATAAAATTCTTGCAACCTCTTTGTTGATTGAAGCTTTCTTGTATGAGGAGCAAACTAGGCGTGGAATATCATTAAAGCACTTTGATGAATTTAATGATGTAGCTGATCACTGCACTGTTTGTCATAAATGTCTAAATCCATGTCCTGTAAATATAGATTATGGTGACGTCTCAATTGCTATGAGAAACTTTCTTAGGGAGCAGGGGAAAAAACACTTCAATCCAGGCACGTCATTTGCTATGACTTACCTTAATCTTAAAGATCCATTAACCATTCGTATGATGAGAACATTTATGGTTGATTTTGGTTATCGTGCGCAAAGAGCTGGACATGCATTTTTTAAAAAAATTGGAGCGCTTAGTTATTTCAAAAATAACCCTCCGGCAACGGTTGGTAAAGCTTCTGTTGTGTCCCAGGTGATTCATTTTATGAATAGGCCTATGCCAAAAGATATGCCGACCAAAACATCAAGAGGGTTGTTGGGTATTGAAGATGATAAAATAGTTCCGGTAATACGAAATCCGAATAAGTTAGATGATAATTCAGAAGCTGTTTTTTATTTTCCTGGCTGTGGATCTGAGCGTTTATTCTCCCAGGTCGGATTAGCAACTCAGGCCATGCTTTACGAGGTAGGCACCATCACTGTTTTACCTCCAGGGTACCTATGTTGCGGATACCCTCAAACCTCTTCAGGAAACCATGACAAGGGCCAAGAGATAACTTCTGATAATAGGGTACAGTTTCATAGGGTTGCCAACACTCTGAATTATTTAGATATTAAAACAGTAATCGTGTCGTGTGGAACATGTATGGATCAATTACAAAAGTATGAGTTTGATAAAATTTTCCCGGGCTGCAGGTTGCTAGATATCCATGAGTATTTGATGGAGAAAGGGGTAAAAATGGAAGGCATTAATGGCCAGCAATATATGTATCATGACCCTTGCCATAGCCCTATGAAAACATATGATTCATTAGCTGTTACTAAATCTCTAATGGACAAGGATGTAACACTTAATGATAGATGTTGTGGGGAGTCTGGGACATTTGCAGTAAGTAGGCCAGATATTGCCACACAAGTAAAAATGAGAAAGCAAGAAGAGATTGTAAAGGGAGTAAATGCAATTACGTTGAATGATAAAAAAACCCCCGTTAAGATTCTCACTTCATGCCCTTCATGTCTTCAAGGACTAGCAAGATATGGCGATGATACAAATACTTCTGCTGATTATATAGTGGTGGAGTTAGCCAAGAATAATTTAGGCGAGCACTGGATGGAAGAGTATGTTGAGAAAGTCACAAATGGAGGAATAGAAAAGATTCTTTTGTAGTTTAAATAAAGGGAAGCAATATCCCAGTCGTAATATTTTGTATCATTCTCGTAATTGCCCGCTGTGTTTTTTCAGATAGCGTGTAGGAAAAGTAGTCTAGCCTGCCAATCATTTTTCCAAATTCTCGCTCAAAAGATAGGTTATCAATCTCTCCTCCCATTTCATTGCTTAGCAATAACAAGGCTCCCTGCTCATCCTTTTTTGTGGATAACATCCATACACTTATTTCAATATTTCTTGCCATATTGTAAAGATTTTGAGGGTCAATTGAGTCGGTGATAAAAAACTCTGTTTTATCTCCATGAGCTTTGACCAACATTGTATAAAGGCCTGTCATCAATGATAGCACCCTGTCCCCATCAAACTCAGAGTCAAAAGCCTGATAAACGGCTTTAAAATCAGTGGCATTATTAATTTGCTTAAAATCCCATTTATGCGAGCCATTAAAAAACCAATTTACAGCCTGCTCGGCATTGTCGGATGTAGTTTTTTTCAGCTGGTTCGGGTTGCGCTTGTAGAGTTTGAGCATCAGAATTTTTAAACTTTCAATATTTTCTCTGATTTCATAGTCTGCCATGCGGTCTTGGTCGAGTTTTCCCAGCTGATTGAAAGAGCCTTTGTCGTATTGTGTCGAATCTTTTCTTTCCATTGTGCTACCCAGACAACCAGAAAGTATCAGTGTAAGAACTAGCAAAAGAAATTTAACCATTATTTAGATTGTATTAAACGTTCTGTTGGAAAAATAAGCTTAAAAGTGCTGCCAGAACCTAGTTCACTGGATATTTTTAATTCCCCTTGATGCTGAATCATTACATTTTTCACAATAGCCAAACCAAGTCCTGTCCCACCTGTCTCTCTACTTCTATCAGCATTAACACGATAAAATCGCTCACATATTCGATCAATATCTTTTTTGGGTATACCAATCCCACTATCCGTTACTTCAAATACTCCTAATTCATTAATGAGATTCCATCGAATATTGATCTGCCCACCTTTTCCGGTATACCTTATAGCATTAGTAATGATATTTTTAAATGCGCTTTCAATCTCTCTTTTTTCCCCATACAAATTTAATTTAGTATTAATAGAGTAGTCCAGTGTATGGTTGTTTCCGTCTAGCAAAGCAATATCTTTTTTTATCAGCTTAAATAGATCGGACATAACTATTTTATTCGAACGGTTAAGGTGTTGATTGCTTTCTACGTTTGACAGTAGTAGCAAATCATCAATCAAGCCCTTCATTCGGTAAGCTTGCTTATCCATCATGGTAATAATTTTATTTTCTGATGTATCTTTCGAGTACATCCCACCTAAAGTTTCAATAAAACCGATGATAACGGTTAGTGGAGTTTTAAGTTCATGAGAAAAGTTAGATACAAACTCTTTTCTCATATTTTGATTTTCGGTATCTTTGGTTATGTCTCTGCATATGATTAGTTTTTGATTTGATCTAAAATAAGCCACTTTTATTTCTAGTGGCTGCATGCTCAGATGATTGATGATTTTTAATGTATCTTCGTAGTCTGAATTTTCAATATAATTCTTAAATATACTATTCCTAAAAATATAAGTTATGGGTCGTCCATAATCACTTTTTGGGAGAATATTAAGCATGCTCTGAGCTGTCTTGTTGCACCAAACAATTTCATTGTTTTGGTCAACGCTAATTACCCCATCAAGCATAGCTTCAGCTGCTGACTTAAATTGATCTAATGCCCCATATAATTCTCGTTTTGATTTTTTTTGCTTAGCCTGAGTTTTGTATAACTTAGTAAATAATTTTTCCCACAGCCCATATCCATCTGGAAGATTAGCCGTCATTGGATTATCTAGCCATT
>DGAZ01000008.1 GCA_002384685.1 Methylophilales bacterium UBA4017
TTCTTTCCCATGAAAGTTGATTGATAATACCAAAAATTAACCCAGCTCGATAAGCATCGCCGCACCCCGTTGGGTCAATAGGATCTTCAACTTTTATTGGGCTGATTAAATATTCTTTGTCAGCATAGATGACAGACCCCTGAGAGCCTTTAGTAATAATAAGAGCATCTACTTTTGAGGAAAGCTGAGTGATGCTAAGACCAGTAACATTCATCAATAAACCAGCCTCGTATTCATTTAACGCAATATAGCTTGCCTGCTCAATAAATGTATCTAATTCTTGTTTATTAAACATAGGCAATCCTTGCCCCGGATCAAAAAGAATAGGAATATTTTTTTCATAGCATTGACTGGAGTGAGAAGTCATTCCGTCCTTCCCATCAGGAGCAATAATGGCAATATTGATTGACTCTGCAACAGATGAAACCTTATTTTGATGCGATTCGACCATAGCCCCAGGATGGAATGCAGTAATTTGATTGTCATCTAAGTCTGTGGTGATGTAAGCTTGAGCAGTTAATGTGTCTGCAATAGGTCTAATGTAGTCTTGAATAATTTCCATACGGCTGAGTCTGTCGGAGTAAGGCTGAAAATCGTCACCAACAGTGGCCATAATAATTGAGGGTGACTTAAGAAGTGATAGATTGTAAGCAATATTGCCTGCAGTCCCACCAAAATTTCTTCTAAGCTCAGGTACGTAAAATGAAACACTTAACTTGTGTATTTGGTCTGGCAGTATATGATTTTTAAAATAGTCTTGGAAAACCATAATAGAGTCATATGCTAATGATCCGCAAATTAAAATATTTTTCATAAAGGTTTTAGCTCCACGAGGAAAACAATAGC
Organism: Methylophilales bacterium UBA4017; assembly: GCA_002384685.1. Taxonomy (GTDB): domain Bacteria; phylum Pseudomonadota; class Gammaproteobacteria; order Burkholderiales; family Methylophilaceae; genus BACL14. The sequence continues at coordinate 847 of DGAZ01000008.1, forward strand.
AATTAAAAGAATCACAGGAATTTCATTAAACCATCTATAAAATACATGGGAATGTTTATTTTTATTTTTTTTGAAATCAATTAAAAATTTGAAGCAAATAACATGGTAAACGACCAAAAGAAGTACCATAAATATTTTTACATTTAGCCAAAACCCAAAAAAGTTATAATCTAACCAAAGCCATACACCAAAAATAACCGTCAGCAATCCTCCGGGGGTCATTATTCCATAAAACAATTTTTTTTCCATAACAAGAAAGCGATCATGACTGATCTTGTCTGAACTCATGGCATGGTAAACGAACAGCCTAGGAAGATAAAAAAGACCCGCAAACCAGGTAACCATAAAAATAATATGAAAAGCTTTTAACCACAACATGAACTTAATCTTTTAATATTGATCTGATAAATAACTGATTTAGATTTTCTCATATTTTGGTTAATAACCCTAATGAGATGGCGTTGTAAGGTAGTATGCAACATGATATGATTTCTCTAATCTCACAATAAAAATTTAATGAACGCACCTATATCCCCAGACTTTCTGAAAGCTCCAGCTCAACAAAAAAATCGCTTGAGAGAGATACCCTATAATTACACCTCTTTCTCTGATAAAGAAATCACTAACCGTTTCCTTGGCCAAGAAATGTGGTCGATTATTTGTGATTTACGACAGGAGAGAAAAACAGGAAGATCTGCAAGTATGTTATTTGAAGTGCTTGGTGATCTTTGGGTGGTAAGTAGGAATCCATACCTACAAGACGACTTACTTGAGAATCGAAAAAGATTGAAGCAGCTTGTTGATGCAATGAGGCATAGAGTGCAAACCATAGAAGATAGAAGCTTCGGCAATATGAAGGTTGCTCAGCTAACTAAAGCTGCTAATGCTGCAATCACAAAGTTCTTAAATGACTTCCAAGAGACAAAAAAATTAAGAAAAAAAATTGTCTCAAAAATCAAAAAATTTACAAAAAAACATAATATTCAGTTTGATGGTTTAGCAAGGGTCTCTCACGTTACGGATGCAACTGACTGGCGGGTCGAGCTTCCCTTTGTAGTCATTCATCCGGATAAAGAGAGTGAAGTTTCGCCGATCGTTAAGGCGTGTATCGATCTTGAGTTAACTATTATTCCTAGGGGAGGTGGAACTGGGTATACCGGTGGAGTAGTTCCTTTAACCCCGCTGTCTGCAGTCATCAATACTGAAAAGTTAGACATGCATGGCCCAGTTAAATATAAGGATTTACCTGGAGTAGAACATCCAGTACCAACGATTTATTGCGAAGCTGGTGTTGTTACTCGTAGAGCTATGGATACAGCATCTAGCGCTGGCCTTGAATTTGCAACAGACCCAACCTCAGCTGATGCATCATGTATTGGTGGTAACGTCGCTATGAATGCGGGTGGAAAGAAAGCTGTGCTTTGGGGAACTGCTCTAGATAATTTAGCTTCATGGAGGATGGTCGATCCTAATGGTGATTGGAAAGAGATCGAAAGGTTGGATCATAACTTAGGAAAAATTCATGATGTAGATGTCGCTAGATTTAAAATAACATCGCTAATGAAGGATGGTATTACTCCAAAAAGTGAGCCAGAAATATTAGAGATACCAGGTAACAAATTTAGAAAAATTGGTCTTGGTAAAGATGTTACGGATAAGTTTTTAAGTGGGCTACCTGGAATCCAGAAAGAAGGGTGTGATGGTCTCATTACTTCAGCTACCTTCATCTTGCACAAGATGCCACAGCATGTTCGCACAGTGTGCTTGGAGTTTTTTGGTAATGTTTCTGCCGCGGTTCCTGCTATTGTAGAAATAAAAAATTATTTAGACAAAGCAGAACATGTTCTTTTGGCGGGATTAGAGCATTTAGATGAGCGATATATAAAAGCCGTTGGTTACAGTACAAAAGCTAGCAGAACTATGAGGCCCAAAATGATTCTTATTGCTGATATTGCTAGTGATGA
>DGAZ01000037.1 GCA_002384685.1 Methylophilales bacterium UBA4017
TATAGATGGGTAGAGGCCTTATGGGCCTCTACCGCATCTTAACTTTTTAATTTAATTAGGAGGTTAGTAGAGTGACTATGAGTTAAGCAAAATCTTGCTCAATTATTTTAATTAATAAGAATTAGTGAGATAAAATTTTAGACAAAAATAACTTTGTTCTGTCGGATTTGGGATTTGCAAAAAAATTTTCTTTACTTGCCATTTCTTCAATTCTTCCTTCATCCATAAATAAAATTTTATCAGCTACTTTTTTAGCAAAGCCCATTTCATGAGTGACCACTGCCATCGTCATACCATCTTGAGCTAATTCAACCATAACGTCTAATACTTCATTAATCATCTCAGGATCAAGTGCTGACGTAGGCTCGTCAAAAAGCATTGCTATTGGATCCATAGCCAAAGCACGAGCAATGGCTACACGTTGTTGTTGACCACCCGAAAGGTTTGCTGGGTACTTAGATGCTTGATCTTTTAAGCCAACTCTATCGAGGAGTGACATTGATTTTTCATGGGCTTCGTCATCAGTTCTTTTTAAAACTTTAATTTGCGATAAAGATATATTTTGTAATACCGTCATATGAGGATAGAGTTCGAAATTTTGAAAAACCATACCAATTTTAGCACGCAATTCATTTAAATTGGTTTTTGGATCGTTGACTTGTACATTGTCTACAAAAATTTCTCCTTTTTCAATTTTTTCTAAGCCATTAATGCATTTAATAAGAGTAGATTTTCCTGAGCCAGATGGTCCACAAATTACCATTACATCTTTTTTTTGTATCTGAACGCTACAGTCATTCAAAACTTGAAAATCCCCATACCACTTACTTACATTTTTTAATTCGATCATGTTGTTATCTTTTTATTTTGAATTCTTTTAATCATAAAGGAAAAAGCAAAGCATATTAAAAAATAAACTAATGCTGCAAATAGATACAACTCCACCAATCTGGATTGGCTTTGTGCGACTATAGTACTTGCAGTCATGAAATCTCTTAGACTTACTACATAAACCAGTGAGGTATCTTGAAATAAAACGACAGCTTGGGTTAGTAAAATTGGCACCATATTTCTAAAAGCTTGTGGTAAAACTATGTAAATCATTGACTGAGAATAAGACAAACCAGTCGCACGAGCTGCAGAAACTTGATTACTAGAGACGCTTAACAAGCCGCCTCTAATAATCTCGCTATAATAAGCCGCTTCAAACATTGTAAAAGCAATAACCGCTGAATAAAAACCTCCAATGGGCCTTCCAATAATTAATGGAATTAAAAAGAAAAACCAAAAAAGAATTAATATCAAGGGCATTGATCTTAAAAAATTCACATAGGTCATTGAGAAGTATTGTAAAAATTTAAAATTAGAAATTCTCATTAAAGCCAATAGGGTGCCAAAGACAATTCCTCCGACAAGTGCTAGAAAAGTTAAATAAAAACTAACTTGCAATCCTTTCCATAAAAAAGGTATGGAACCTATAATCGCATCAAAATCAAAATTTTTTATCACGCTTTCTCCCTTATAAAACCAGGTATTTTGCTTTTGCTTTCTATTCTTTGCATGATCAATGTAACCATCATTGTGATCGATATATAAATAAGGGTGGCAGCTGTAAAAGCTTCAAATCCTTGAAAGGTATAATCCATAATCATATTACTTCTGGCGGTTAACTCTAAAAGTCCAATCGTTAGTGCCAAAGAAGAATTTTTAAAAATAGTTAAAAATTCAGAGGTCAATGGAGGAATTATAATTCGATAAGCTATAGGTAATAAAATATAAACATATAATTGATAGGTAGTCAGACCAGTAGCATATCCAGCGCTACCGACGCCATTAGACACTGAATTGATACCTGATCTAACCTGTTCTGCTACTCGCGAAGCCGTATAAGTTCCTAAACAAAGCAACGCTGATGTAAATTCAGGACTAGGGAGATCTTGTTTTAGCCAGTTTCCAAAATTTTCTGGAACAAGCTCAGGAAATACAAAATACCAAATAAACATCTGGACTAATAAAGGAATATTTCTAAATATTTCTACATAAATAGTTCCAATAGATTTTAAAATCTTGTTATCTAGAGTTCTCAGTATTCCAATCAATGAGCCTAAGAAAAAAGCGATAATGGAGGCTCCAAGCGAGAGATAAATAGTCCACAATGTTCCTGATATAATCCAATCAAAATATTGAGGCTCAAATAAAACAGACCAATTCCAGTTGTATTTCATAAAAGTTAATAGCTGGAGTTTAATTTAGTGGGCGCCAGCATAAGAGGCGCCCACAATTAAAAATTAGATTAGTATGGCAAAGCCTGCATAGTAAATGCAGCTTTTAAAAGATCCGTTTGAGGAACTCCTAAAGCATTTCCATCTTCTGGTAACTTATTCATGAACCATTTGTCATAAATTTTGTTAATCTCACCAGATCTAAACAAGTCTGAAAGCTCAGCATTAGCAACTAAGCGCATCGCTGAATCGTCTCTTCGAATCATAATCGCATATGGGTCGTAAGATAAGAATTCTCCAACCACAGCATAATCAGATGGTTTTTTTGCTTTTGAAATTAAGCCAAAAAGCAAAATATGGTCTGTTGAATAAGCGTCAACCCTTCCAGTTTCTAATGCTAAAAAACCTTCTGCATGGTCTTTTACATTCACCGTTTGGATACCAAGTTTTTTATCAG
>DGAZ01000004.1:0-785 GCA_002384685.1 Methylophilales bacterium UBA4017
GAAACTATTTTTTTAATTACTTTTTTTGCAGCAGATAATCGTGTACCTGCTCCACCACCATAGGTGGCTGTCTCACTTAAGCTCGTATCGTATTGTCTAACTGCATAATTATCATAATCCGTTACATAAATCTTATCATTACTATCTATATGCATTCCATAAGGGTATCTAAAGCCAGAGGTAGTAGAGTATGTGCCAACTTTAGCCTGATAGACTAAACTAGAGTTAAACTTTTGAAGTCTATGCCCATAAAGATCTAATGCATATATATTGCCACTACTATCGTAAGCTGCATCAGTTGGTCTTTGAAAATAACCGTTTGAAGATGAATAACTTGAACTTGATCTTTGTTGTAAAGAAAAACTTACATTCGCTCCTTGTGTCTGGTAATTACTTATGTTGTATTCATATAATTGATTTCTTTCATAATCTGCAATGATTATTCTATTTCCCCCTGAATTAAGTGACATGCCCCAAGCATAACGCAAACCAGATGAATTTCCGGTGTCTATAATTCTTTGATAGTTTAGTCTTCCTTTAAAATGAGCAGTAATATATCTACCGTGGCCACTCCAACTAGCATAACCAACATAAACATGGGCGCTATGTGCAGCTATTGCATGTGGATAATTATATATAGTTTGTTCTTTTTCAATACATTGTCCTGTTAAACTCATTCTTATTATCTGGTGATTATAAGTGTCCGCTAAATAAATTTCATCATTGTAGATATCAAACTGTCTTGCATACCTCCATTGATTACATCCATATCCATTACTACCAAA
>DGAZ01000004.1:1074-1994 GCA_002384685.1 Methylophilales bacterium UBA4017
ACTGATGCATATAATTTTGCACTCATACTGCCTGAGTTGTCCAGCATGATTAAAATATTAGCTGGAATATCTGAAGTTCCTGTTCCAGGTGGAGGATTTTTAGCTTGCGCTTGGAAGCTAAATATTAAAAATAAACTAATAATTATTGCTGAGAGTCTAACCATTCCCCCACCTTTTCATTATAATCTGCCATTGTATTAGCATAAAGTTTACTTGTGATATCTATAATTTCAGCATGTCCATCATGAATATTAGTAAATATATATTCAATGTTGTCATTGCCAACTTCCCACTGATAACTTCCTCTCCACATTAATTTTGGTAGTCCTTCTGGTAAATTAAATTTACCATATTTGCTCATAGCAAAATCCATTAGATTGGTATCCTGCATATTTGCTCTGTAAAGTTGTATTCGAGACAATTTATTTTTTATATAAAGATAAATTAACATTGTCCCATCAAATGATTTATCATTTTTACATACGTCTATCATAGGAAAAAGTAAACTTTCCCCACCAAACTGATCTGGCATTGAAATGGGTTGTGGTCCTTCAAGTTTTACATTTTCTTTAGGGTCACCAAAGTTAGAAATTTTAAAGTTGCAAGCTAATGCGTTTGCTTGCGCTAGTAGAAGAAATCCAAATAAATAAAGGATAAATTTATTCATTAGTTTATTAAGGTTACCACAGCCTCTAGAGGAACTATAATGTTACTTTGAGCATTACATTTGTCTTTTGTTTCATTACATCCACATGAATAAATCGTGTACAGCGTGTTATTGGTACCTGATTTTTTCTTAGCTGATGAATTGTTACCATTAACGTCTGGACTATAAGCAATAAAGTATTCAAAACTAAATTTACCCAACCTTGTTGCTTCATCTCCTGATGCGCTGATTACTTCGTTCAGTGATTTCTTAT
>DGAZ01000004.1:2327-3178 GCA_002384685.1 Methylophilales bacterium UBA4017
TAGCAACTGATATTCCACTTTCAGCTGCATAAAATACTTGTTGGCTGGTATCTTTATCTGTATTTGCTTTATGCTCTCCTGAAGTAATAGTAACTAAAGTAGCCCCCATAATCGTCATCACCACAAGAAGTAATAATGTTAATGGTAAAGCAAATCCCTTTTCATTTTTTTTAAATTTATTTTTCATTTATTATAAGATGATGTTTGTCCTATGCTTTCACCTGTCGTTTCAGCTATAGCAATAGGTTTTGCTAAATTCCTTGTATGCACACTGACAAAAAAAGTTTCTCTGTAATATTTGTCATTAAAGTTTTGGGTATTACCATAATTTCCCCCTTCATGATTAGTAATCCTAATAGCTTTATTAGAAGTAAAAACTTCCTGGGCTGATTGAATGGTTAAATAAATTTCAGCTGTATGAACTTTTTTCATATTAGCCTGTCCTTTATTATAACTTCCTACCATTGTTCCTGAGCCTTGAGAATTTTCTACCGGGCCACAATAATCACAAACTGGATATAATTCATTTCCGTCTTTATCTTTAAAGACAACTTGAAAATCTACAATGTTAGGTACGAATTCAATATTATCATAAATCACAGTACCAACAGTTACTGGATTCATGACCACTTCTCGTGCAAGGTACATTTTATTACTATTTTGATACTTCATAGGTCGATAATATACTCGCATACGATCGTTAGGTGATGTTGTATACCAGACTGCTAAGCTGTCTAAGTTTCCAAGATATTTTTGTTGAAGATTAATAAGTTTAATTTCTGGTCTAGCATCTCTTGTAAAGTTTATATCAATATAACCTGCATTTCTTAAATCTCTTGCAATAACTGTTA
>DGAZ01000004.1:3424-4799 GCA_002384685.1 Methylophilales bacterium UBA4017
AATACTAATAATACCAATCACTATTGCGACCAATACCTCTGCTAAAGTAAATCCAGAGCTTCTAGTTTTCATTTAATTACTACCCCTAGATATTTCTTTCTTTTACCTGTGCCAGTTAAAAAATTAACTCTACCAGTAGTATTAGAGCCTGAGTTTATAAAAGTTTTTTTATTATCGTAACTATCACACCTAGGCTTTCTATCTTTGTTATCAACTTTAATAAGATTTTTTTCTTGCAACATATCATCCCATTTTTTTTTCATTCTTGTGTGAAGATCAGATGCACTTTGATTTCCTGAAGAGCAGGTTTTGCTAAAATTATCATACTTAGATGCATTATCAGGATCACCAATCATATCTTCCATAACCATTTCAGATAAATAATTAAGTTTATTTTTCTCAGTGGCTCTATCCATCGAGTTAATTGTAAAAGCTGAAAGCTGCATGATAGCAATAAAACCAATACCAATTATTACTATACAAACTAAAGACTCTATTAATGAAATACCTCTATTAGATTTAACCATCTATTTTTATCCAATTATTTTTATTCTTACGGTATTTAAAAACTTTAATATTTTGAAATCGATCAAGTGTAATCATGTATCTATAATCAGAGCTTGAGTTGTACTTGCAGGTACTTTCTGTTGTATTTGATTTTGAACAAAATACAAAATAATCGGCCATTTGCCCTGTGTCTTCATCTTTGATTCTGGCATTTTGATATGGCTTATCATACTTAATTGAACCATCTTTTGTTATGCAAATCGCTGATCTCATGGGATTGTGATAAGCGCTTGGATAAACATTAACATTACTATTGGAGGCATTCACACCAAAATCGTGGCTTGCATACTGCGATTCTATTGTAAATCCAGAAGTGCTTGAAAAACCGCAAGTATAATTCTGTTTGTGAGTAGGATATGGGGAGTTAAAACCTTTGTATACATCAAAAAATTTTTCAGGACTCATTGTAAAAACTTCTAATTGATCGTTCAATAGAACTTGAATCATTCCATACTTGCCACTGGTAACTTCTGATTTTCTTTCTTTGATAAAAGAAATAGTTTCATAGACTTCTTTTTTTACGTTTCGATCATTGATCCAATTTGAAATATTAGGATAAGCAAATGCGGAGAATACTCCTATGACTGCGAGAACCACCAATAGTTCAATTATTGTAAAAGCTTTTTTATTTTTTATATTTAATTCCATTTTTTAGGTATGTAAGTTTTGTACTGAGTTAAGTCCGTAAGTTTTGAAATAATAATTATAGAGTGTGGTGATCCTTTGTTAATCCATTCGCTAAACGACATGGAACCTTGAGCCTCACAAGCAATTGTATATGTTCCTGGTTTTGACAATCCTGTATCTA
>DGAZ01000053.1:0-470 GCA_002384685.1 Methylophilales bacterium UBA4017
TCCGTGTCACAGATCGCCACCTTCGGAACGATGGCAGCTAAAGCGGTACTTCGCGATGTTGGAAGAGTGTTAGATCTCCCTTACAACTTTGTTGATACGATTGCAAAATTGGTGCCACTGGAGTTGGGCATTACCTTAAAAGATGCTATTGAGAAAGAACCCCAAATTAAAGACCGCATCAAAAAAGAAGAAGAGGTTAAAGAGCTGTTTGATTTAGCTTTACGGTTAGAGGGCTTAGTTAGGAATGTGAGCATGCATGCAGGGGGCGTACTCATTGCTCCAACAAAAATCTCTGCCTTTTCCCCTATCTATTGCCAACCGGGTGCGGAAGGTATTGTCAGCCAGTTTGATAAGGATGATGTGGAGGCAGTAGGCTTAGTGAAGTTCGACTTCTTAGGCCTTAGGACGCTAACCATTGTGGCGATGGCATTAGAGAATGCTAACCATATCCGGTCGCAGAAAAGCGAAGA
>DGAZ01000053.1:742-4919 GCA_002384685.1 Methylophilales bacterium UBA4017
GCAGTTTTTCAGCTTGAATCAAGGGGTATGAAGGATATGCTTAAACAAGCAAAGCCAGACTGTTTTGAAGATATTATTGCGCTAGTGGCCCTTTATCGACCAGGCCCTATGGATCTTATTCCGGATTTTTGTAAAAGAAAGCATGGGCAGCAGCAGGTCAAGTACCCACACCCAGCCACCGAATCTATTCTGAAGGAAACTTACGGCATTGCCGTTTATCAGGAACAGGTGATGCAAATTGCTCAGGTGGTTGCAGGTTATACGCTGGGCGGAGCCGACTTGTTAAGGCGAGCCATGGGTAAGAAAAAAATAGAGGAAATGGATGCGCAAAGGGCAACTTTTGTTGAGGGGGCACAAAAGCATGAGCTTAACCAGAGGCAAGCAACGGATCTCTTTGACTTGTTAGAAAAGTTTGCAGGCTACGGTTTTAATAAATCCCACGCCGCAGCATACGCCATGATTGCTTATCAAACCGCCTACCTCAAAGCGCATTACCCATCGGCATTTATTGCTGCATCGATGTCTGCTGATATGAACAACACGGATAATGTGCACATGCTGTTTGATGACTGTGCGCTCAATAAAATTACCTTGTTACCTCCAAATATTAATAAGAGTGAATACAAATTTGTTCCTGTAGATCAAAAAAGTATTCTCTACGGATTGGGAGCCGTTAAGGGGACCGGACTTTCTGCCATTGATATCATTATTGAGGAAAGGAATGCGCACGGGCCGTTTACCTCACTATTTGACTTTGCCGCCAGACTCGATTTACGTAAGGTCAACCGCAAAGCTTTTGAATCCTTAATTAGGGCTGGCGCCTTTGATGAATTAGAGCCCAATAGAGCGACCTTATTAGCCAGTGTAAATTTAGCAATTACTAAGGCGGAGCAAGCAAATGCCCACCAAGGTCAAAATGCTTTATTCGAAGAGTTTGAGACTACTGACGTACCGTTAGTTGAAGTCGAGGTTTGGGAGGAGAGGAAGCAGTTAGCTGAAGAAAAAATTGCACTCGGTTTTTATTTTAGTGGCCACCCATTTACCTTTTATGAAAAAATGATTAGGCAATTCGTCCCCAATAAATTATCTGAATTAACCCCTAGAGACGCAACGTATTTGATCGCAGGTATCATTTCGACCATCCGTATGCGAATGACCTCCCGCGGTAAGATTGCTATCGTAACCCTGGATGATGGGGTTGGCAGGATCGACGTGGTCATCGGCAATAAAATTTTGACAGAAGCCTATGATTTAGTGAAAGAAGACAAATTGTTGGTAGTAGAGGGAAGGGTAAGCCACGATGACTTTACCGGCGGTAACCGCGTGAGCGCTATGAAAGTGAACGACTTGCTAACCATCCAAAGCGCTAAAGCCGCATTACTTTCTATTGCATTAAAGCAGCAAACGGATGGCGCTAAACTTAAAGCGCTACTCAAACCTTACTGTAACGGCGCTTTCGATAATCGGCTGAATAAATGTAAGGTGAGAGTGGAATATGAAAATAGCACAGGCAAGGTCGAACTGCTTCTTGGTTCGGACTGGGACGTCACCCTCCATGAGGAATTAATTATCGGATTATCCAAAACCTTTCATGATGACAACGTCAAAATAATCTATAATTAGTCTTTACGCATCAACCGTATATTTATGAAAAAAACTTACCTAGAATTTGAAAAGTCGATTGAGTCTATTGAAACGAAAATCGATAGCCTAAAGGCTGCTCAGGACGATCACCCCTCCATTGATATCAATACCGAACTGAAACAGTTGGAAAATAAAGCAGACAAATCCTTACATGACATTTATGACAATCTTAGTGCATGGCAGGTTTCACAAGTAGCAAGACACCCACAAAGACCCTACACGTTAGACTATATTGAACATATGTTTACCGATTTCGAAGAGTTGCATGGGGACAGGGCATACGCAGACGACCCAGCTATTGTCGGAGGTATTGCCACATTTGAAGGTCGCTCTGTTATGGTCATTGGCCATCAAAAAGGTAGGGATGTGAAAGAAAGGCAATACCGAAACTTTGGTATGCCAAGGCCCGAGGGCTATCGTAAAGCGTTACGGCTCTATAGGTTAGCAGAGAAGTTTAAATTACCCATTATTACCCTCATCGACACTCCTGGCGCCTACCCAGGCATAGGAGCGGAGGAACGGGGGCAGTCCGAGGCGATCGCGCGAAACCTTTATGTTATGGCTGAGCTTAAGACACCTATACTGGGTGTTGTGATTGGCGAAGGCGGCTCTGGTGGTGCACTAGCTTTAGGCGTGGTGGATCACTTGATGATGCTGCAGTATGCGATTTATTCGGTCATTTCTCCTGAAGGATGCGCTTCGATACTGTGGAAAAAACAAGAAAAAGCAGCGATTGCCGCAGACAAGCTAGGTATTACGGCAGAACGATTAAAAGATTTTGGTTTAACTGATAGCATAGTTCCTGAGCCATTAGGTGGTGCGCATCGTGACATCCCTAAGGTAATGGAGACCGTTAAGACAGCCATAAAAAGGGAGCTGGATAAACTCACTCAACAACCCATTGATATATTGTTGGATGTTCGCTATCAGAAGCTTATGAGTTACGGCCAAGTTACCGAAAGTGGCAGCTAAAAACGACTTTCTCATTGATGCTGTTCGGGCCTCGTACCTTGCCAATATAACCAAGCAAAATGCACAGCAAAAAATTGATCTTGCCTTGAGTGGTGGTTGCGACTCGATGGTTCTTATGCATGCGCTCAATCAGTTAAAAGACGAGCTCAATCTTTCAATAAAAGCCCATTACATTCATCATGGATTAAGTGCTAACGCGGACGATTGGCTTACTTTTTGTAGGGCAGCGTGCGAAAAACTTAATATCACTTTTGACAGCAAGAGTGTCGATACCCAGTCATTACCCAGGCTAGGCGTCGAGGGGGCTGCCAGGAAATTACGGTACGAAGCTTTAGCTAAAGTCAGTGACGGTGTGATCGTAACCGCCCATCATGAAAATGACCAAGCAGAAACATTGCTGTTGCAACTCATTAGAGGCGCAGGCTTAAAAGGTTTGGCGGCTATGCCGGAATACGATAAAGAAAAAAATCTGTGGCGTCCTTTACTTCGCGTTCAGCGTGCAACAATTGAAGCCTTTGCCGCAACCCATGAGATTAGTTTTATTGAAGACGAGTCGAATGCAGATACTCGCTTTGACCGTAATTTTTTGCGTAATGACATTCTGCCTAGATTGTATGAACGATTTCCCCATGCAGCTAATACGATAGCTCGGTCAGCTCAATTGATAGCGAACGGCCTTGATCTTCATCAATCCATTGCGGAGGAAGATAGCGAGTCATATTTTTCAGAGGACTTAGCCCGGCTTAATTTGTTGATGATGCGTGAGCTTAGTCAGGAGAGGGTGATCAACTTGATCCGCTGGTGGCTAGAGAAGCATCATCATAAAATGCCAAGCCTGAAGGTTATGAAAGAAGCCTATAAACAAATTAAGGATATGCGAAGAGATGCGCAAATCAATATCCATATATCTCCTGATACATCCATAAGGGCCTATAAAAATGAGTTGTGGCTAGTAGAAAATACTAATAGCTCAGGAGACTTTGAAACCTATTGGCGCGGTGAAGACGAGATAACATTACCAGATGCGAGCAAACTGTCTTTCACCAAAACTAACGGCGATGGCATTTCGATCGATAAGCTGGGAACCCATACCATTAGAATACAAAACAGGAGGGGTGGCGAACGGTTTAAACCGATCCACGACCAACCAACTCGCACTCTAAAACACCTTTTACAACAATCCCCTTTGCCACCATGGGAAAGAGAGGTATTACCGATGTTGTTTATCGAAGATCAGCTTATTGCGGTCCCTCACTTTGGCATTCACTATGCATTTCAGGCGCAAGACCAAGAAGAGTCCTACAAAATCAGCTGGTTAAGATAATATTTCAGGAAAATTTCCTGAAAAAACTACATAATTTGTGTGTAAACTTACGCCTTTATCTAACGACTTATTACATATGTACCCAATATTTAAAAAGCTATCTATTTCTGCCCTTATTGCATTGAGTTGTAATATTTCGGCGGAGGAGCCCTACAAAATAGGCACAGTTGATGTGTATACCGCCACCCCCTTGCCTTCTATTGGTCTGCCAATTGATATGGTGCCATCCAGCATTCA
>DGAZ01000044.1 GCA_002384685.1 Methylophilales bacterium UBA4017
CAATTATTTTTAGTTTATATTTTGGCAATAGATAGTGGATGTCTGCTACTCTTCCAGCTAAAGAATTCTCAATAGGTATAACCGAGATAACATTGTTATTTTTTTTACAAATTTGAAAAACATCCTCAAAGGTTTTGCATGGCAATACCTCTGTATGTTTGAATATCTTGGTTGATGCTAGATGGGAGTAAGCTCCTAGTTCTCCCTGAATTGCTGTTTTATTTTTCATTATATAATAATCTAATTTTATCTAAGTCTTCTTGAGTATCAACACCCAAAGGATAATCCTTAATAAATCCTACATGAATGTTTATATTATTATCCAAGGCTCTCATTTGTTCTAAACTTCTTTCTAGCTCATTTTTAGTTTTGTGCAATCCAACATATTTTTTCAAAATTGAATATTGGTAAGCATAAATTCCAACATGGTGGTATAAACAATCTTCCCTCTCATCTTTTGTTCTAAAAAAATCTTTGGCAGTAGAAAATTGATTTAGATTAATTTTGTCATTTGTTTCTACCTTAACCACGTTTGGATTGGTCATATCTTGCATTTCAAGACTGCTCGCTAAAGTAGACATTTCTGCTTCTCCAGCCTTCATAAAATTTTCTAGGTAATTAATTGCATCAGGATTTATTAATGGCATATCGCCCTGCACATTTATAATAAGGTCTGGCTTTGAATCTAGGCTTTCCACTGCTTCAAAAATTCTATCCGATCCATTGGTGTGGTGATTGCTAGTAAGTATACTTTTTCCTCCACATTTCTTAATCACATCAAAAATTTCTTGGTCCGAGGTTGCAACCACCACCTCTTCAATATTGGTCTTTTTTGCCTGTTTCCAAACATGAACAATCATGGGTTCGTTATTGATTAATAATAAAGGTTTATTTGGTAATCTTTTTGCATGTAAATGACTGGGGATAATTATTGCTGTTTTCATATCATTAAAAAATTAAACACTGCGACATCTATAGCTTTATTTTATACTCTAAAACTATCTCAAAATACTATATGAATTCGATTAATAATTATGGATAGTTTTGAATTCAATAAAATTGCAGCAGCAGTGCTAGTTACCATTCTAGTAGTAATTGGAATAAACGAAATTGCTAGTGAGCTGTTTCATGTCGAAAAGCCAAAACAATCTGCGTACAAAATAGAGGGTGTTGAAGTTAAGGCTGGTGCGCAAACAGAGACAGCCAAGGAAGAAGAAAAATTAACTTTAATAACTCCTTTGCTTGCATCCGCAAGTATAGATGCTGGAAAAAATGTTTTCAAAAAATGTGCCGCTTGTCATAGCGTCGATAAAGCCGGTCCCAATAAAATTGGTCCTGCGTTATGGGGTGTTGTAAACAAAAAAGTAGGATCCCATGAAGGATTCAAATACTCTTCTACGCTTCAAGGCTATGGAAAAAATTGGACGTTTGAAGAACTTAACGGTTTTTTAAATCAGCCCATGAAGTATTTAAAGGGTACTAAGATGGGATTTGCTGGATTAAGAAAAGACAGCGATAGAGCCAATGTTATTGCCTACCTTAATAGCTTGAGCGATAGCCCCGCTCCCTTAAAATAATATATAAATAATTTATTTATTGTATAGTTTCATTATTAGTTAATGAACTTTTTTAATATCAAACCGTTCCTGAATAAAAAATCTTTAGGGATGGCTTTATTTGGTTTTTCAGCAGGTCTTCCTTTGCTTTTAATTTTTTCAACATTGTCTGTCTGGCTAGTAAAAGCTGGAGTTGAAAGAAGCACTATCACTTTATTTAGTTGGGCCGGATTTGCATACTCGTTCAAGTTTTTATGGACACCTAT
This sequence comes from Methylophilales bacterium UBA4017, assembly GCA_002384685.1. GTDB lineage: Bacteria > Pseudomonadota > Gammaproteobacteria > Burkholderiales > Methylophilaceae > BACL14. The sequence goes on from DGAZ01000044.1 coordinate 1,823, forward strand.
TGTTGATCACTGCAACTTACCTGTACTTTATAGAATGGGTCACAGAAGAAGCTGGCTTTTACTATCTCAATTAATGATTATTATATCCATTTTTATAACCTCACTAACAGATCCTAGTAAAAATTTATTGTACACTGCGATGGGTATTGTTTTGATTGCATTCTCAAGCGCCACTCAAGACATTGTAATTGATGCATTTAGAATAGAATCAGGAACCATCAAAAAACAGGGTGCTCTTTCTTCCATGTATCTTGCGGGGTACAGGATCGCGATGATTATTTCTGGTGCAGGTAGCCTGTGGTTAGCATCTTACTTTGGCGCAGAAACCTATGATGTAGACACCTGGAGGAAAGTGTATCAAATTATGGGGTGCTTGATGTTAGTTGGAATTTTTGCAACATTGATCTCTAAAGAACCGAGCATTAAAAAAAGCAAAACATCTTCTCAAGTAAAATTTTTATTAGTTCTAATTTTGGCAATTATTGTCTTTTTTCTTTGTTACAATTTTTTACCAGAAATATTTTTTGAAAAATCAATTCTGTTAAGTTCGCTAGATAGTCTACTAAGAATAACAATCTCATTCGGTAGTGCGTTGCTAACGCTTCTATTTTTTAGCAAAATCAAAATTATTTCCATGGATAAGGCCAAATTAGCTTACGTAGAACCTATCCGAGACTTTTTTCAAAGATATAAAAAAGTTGCCCTATTTATTTTAATGCTGATTGGTCTTTATAGAATTGC
>DGAZ01000050.1:0-1688 GCA_002384685.1 Methylophilales bacterium UBA4017
TTATTATGGGGAAGATTGTTGGTCCTCATGGGATTAAGGGATGGTTAAAAGTTCACCCTTTTACAGAAGAGATAGGAACGCTAAGTGAGTATCCGCAATGGCTTGTTTCGGAAGATGAAAAGCATTGGGCTAGCTATAAAGTAGAAAAAACGATAATTAAAGATAAAACGTTACTCGTTAAGTTATCGGGAATAGATGATCGCAATGGATCTGAGAGCGTTAATAAGAATATGATAGGTATTTTGAAAGAAGAGTTGCCTAAGTTAGATTCCGATACTTATTACTGGTCTGATTTGATAGGTTTGGATGTCCAGAATGAAGCAGGGTATTATTTTGGGACCATTAAAACAATGATGGAAACTGGGTCAAATGATGTAATGGTTATCAAAGGCGAAAAAGAGTTTTTGATTCCTTATTTGCCGGATGTTGTTATTAAGGTAGATCTCGAAGCTAAAAAAGTTTTAGTTGAGTGGGATGAAAACTACTAAACCGTTATTTAGATTTGATTTGATTTCATTGATGCCTGAGATGTTCCAAGCGCTGACTGATTATGGGGTCACTGGTAGAGCTTTTAAATCTGGCATAATTGAAATGAATTTATGCAACCCGAGGCAGTTTGCAAAGGATGCTCACAACACTGTAGATGATAAATCGTATGGTGGTGGTCCTGGCATGTTAATGATGGTGGAGCCATTAGTAAAAGCTATTGAGTCGTTAAAAGACACGCAACGTAAAAAAGGATTTAAAAGCGCTAAGGTTGTTCATATGACGCCAAGAGGAAAGTCATTGAGTCACCAGCTAGTAAGAGAATTATTAAAAGAAGAGTCTTTAATCATTGTAGCAAGTCGATATGAAGGTGTAGATGAAAGAATAAATGATTGGGTGGACGAAGAAATTTCTGTAGGCGATTATGTTATGAGTGGCGGAGAGTTGCCAGCCATGACACTAATGGATTGCTTGATAAGGCAATTACCTGGAGTGTTAAATGACGAGGAATCAGCTAGCCAAGATTCTTTTGTGGATGGACTATTAGACCACCCACATTACACACGACCAGAAGTGTATAGAGGGATTAAGGTTCCTGATGTTTTGATGTCAGGTGATCATGAAAAAATAAGAACATGGCGACTTAAAGAATCGCTAAGGCAAACTTGGAATAAACGTCCAGATTTGTTGGCCGAAAGGTTGTTGACGAAAGAGGAGTCTCGACTGCTACAGGAAGTTAAGAGAGAGCAGGAACAAGGCCCTTATAACTAAAAGGAATAAATGATGGCGAATATTATAGAAATATTAGAAAAAGAAGAGATTGCACGTCTTGGAAAGAAAATTCCAAAGTTTGCACCTGGAGACACAGTTTCAGTAGGGGTAAACGTTGTAGAAGGAACAAGATCAAGAGTTCAGTTATTTGAGGGTGTAGTGATCGCAAGAAGAAACCGAGGGCTTAACTCATCATTCATAGTGAGAAAAATTTCATCAGGAGAAGGGGTGGAAAGAACATTCCAATTACATTCTCCACAAATAGAAAGTATTGAAGTTAAAAGGCGCGGCGATGTTAAAAGAGCTAAGCTATTTTATCTTCGTGATCTATCAGGTAAGTCAGCTCGTATTAAAGAAAGACTTAAGGTTCGTCCAAGCGATAGTGAGTTTGAAGATATTCCTGAAGGAGCAGCTCCGGCAGCAGAAACAGC
>DGAZ01000050.1:1966-4424 GCA_002384685.1 Methylophilales bacterium UBA4017
AACAGAAGCTCCGGCAGCAGAAGAAAAATCTGCTGAATAAAGAATTAAAAGAGTATGTAAAAAGCCCCAAACTATTGGGGCTTTTTTTTTAACCTTTTTGTCAGCTGTTATTAAATAAATAAATAAAATCAATGAAATGAAGGCTTAATAGATTTAGAATAAAAGAAATGAATATATTAAAAATACAGTTAAGGTAAGCCACCAATTGCACCAACAAATTATTGACGATTTTATTGATCATCTATGGCTAGAGGATGGCCTGTCGAAAAATACGTTAAACAGCTATCGGTTTGATTTAACAATTTTTGATAACTGGTTAGGTGAGCACAAAAAAATAAAAATGATAGATGTTTCCGAGTCGGAAATACAAGAGTTCCTAGCCTTTAAATTTTCATCATCAAAATCCAGGAGTATATCTAGGCTTCTGGCTACTTTAAGAAGATTTTTTCGATATCAACTCAGAGAAAATAAAATTAAACAGGACCCAACGCTCAAAATTCAAACACCAAAAATACCAAAGTCATTACCAAAGTCATTGAGTGAGGATGAGGTAGAAAGCCTTTTAAATGCACCAAATATTGATTCCTCCTCGGGGTTGAGAGATAGGTCTATGCTGGAGCTACTATATGCATGCGGCTTAAGGGTAACTGAGTTAGTAGACATTCAATTAACAGAGGTTATCCTTAATGACGGAGTGATCAGGGTAACTGGTAAGGGCTCTAAAACAAGACTAGTACCAATGGGAGAAGAAGCGGTAGATTGGATAAAAAAATATATTGATCAAGCGCGAGGAGATATTTTAAGGAAGAAAACATCCAAATATCTGTTTATTACCAATCGGGGAGGTCCTATGACAAGGCAGGCCTTCTGGTATGTAATAAAAAAATATGCTGTTGTTGCAAGTATTAACAAGCCCATGTCGCCTCATATCTTGAGACATGCATTTGCAACCCACTTAATTAATCATGGCGCAGATTTAAGGGTGGTACAAATGCTTTTAGGTCATACCGATATTTCTACTACACAAATTTACACACATGTTGCAAGAGAACGATTAAAAAAACTTCACCAAGAACATCATCCGAGAGGGTGACTATCGCTTTAAGATAACACCAACAAAGTCTGTGCTTGGAATTATTTTATTTTTTGCAATTTTTAATTCAATAGTTTTAACAGTAAATCTTTCTTTGATGGTTGAAATTATTTCTTCACCAAATGATTCTAATAATTTATAGCTATGATTATCCCCAATAGTTACGATAATTCTCTCTATCTCAGCATAGTCTAGGGTTTCCTCAATATCATCAATATCGAATGATGAATTCTTATGAAGCTGGATATCAACATCAAGATGTAGGATTTGATACTGCTTCCTCTCAAAATCTGGGACACCAATCTTGGTTTTTATTTGCAGGCCATGAAGAAAAATAAAGTTAGACATTAGGGTGTAGGCTTTTTTGAAATATAATGAGTCTATATGATAAATCAAATTCTTTTTGTTGCCATTGCTTATTTTATTGGTTCGCTATCTTTTGGTATTTTAGCCAGCAAGATTTTTAGTATTTCTGATCCAAGAACTATGGGATCTAAAAATCCTGGAGCTACCAATGTGCTGCGAACAGGCAACAAATATGCTGCCATCTTTACTTTATTAGGCGACATGTTAAAAGCGACTCTTGTAGTAATGGTTGCATTATCTTATGAAATATCGGGCTTACCCTTGATAGCATTATCACTGGCAGTGCTGCTCGGCCACATTTTTCCTATCTACCATGGGTTTAAGGGAGGGAAAGGCGTGGCAACTGCTCTAGGGATCTTGCTGGCAATTAATTGGGTCTTAGCACTCAGCGTTCTATTTGTTTGGCTTCTGTTTTTTTTGATATTTAGGTACTCATCTCTTTCGGCGATTATTTCATCGTTAGCCGCACCATTCATTGCATACTTTCTGAATCAGGGTCAAACCATTGTTATTATTGCTAGTTTGGTGGCGTTGCTTATAGTTTATCGGCATCAAAGCAATATAAATAATTTGTTGCATGGTAAGGAAGCAAGCTTTAAAAAGTAAGTTAGATTTCGTTTAGACGCCATCTTGGGATTACGCTAAAACGATAGTCAGTTTTGTGGGAAAGTTTATAGCGGAGAGAGCCTGCTAGAGCAATCATAGCTCCATTGTCTGTACAAAACTCTAAGGACGGGAAGAAAACTTGGTAATTATTTTTTTTCGACGATGCGACGAGCTTTTCTCTTAATTGTTTATTAGCTCCAACGCCGCCTGAAACTACGATTTGGTCTAGATTTAAGTGATTCATTGCGTTGACTGATTTATGAATTAATACTTCGGTAATAGACTCTTGAAAGCTTGCTGCAATATTAGCTTTTATTTGATCTGTAAGTTCGGTTTGTTTTTTCACTAAAGTTAATACCGCAGTTTTCAAACCACTAAAACTAAAATCAAAAT
>DGAZ01000033.1:0-4967 GCA_002384685.1 Methylophilales bacterium UBA4017
TCTGCTAACCTATGGGACTTAGTTGTAGGTGGCTGTATAGGATGTATAACAGAAGATACTATAGATACTATTGAGGAAATTGGGGATAGTATTGGCACAGAATTTTCACAACTCTCACACAAGGGTGCATCTGCGACCGCTAGTTTTGCCAACATGAATACGTATGATTGTGATTTGTTCAATCAAGAAGGAAAATGTTTCTCTATAGGGGTTCGTCACACTGATATAAATGGTAATAATAACTCCGACTCATCAAGTTCAGGGGCTGTGGCTGTTAGCGGTTATAAGTTTAACGAGAACTTTCGCGTTTCAGGTTTTGTGGACCAACAAGCCGCCAGAAGGAACCCTAAAGGTCTAAAGGTGAGCAATAAAGGGCCTATGATCGGTGGAAACTTAGTATGGAATCAGTTTGCTAATCATCTGGGTTTTCAAGTGAGAGTAGCCAATGCTTACCAAGCAAAAGATATGACCATTACCAGAAGCGAAATAGGTGAGGCAGAGAAAGGACGTGGTGAAACCGATATTGAGGTACAAAGTTATGTTGCTGAAGTGTCATATCAGTTTAGTGATGGGGTTAATTTTTACCAGCCTTACCTTGCTGCCCGTCGGTCTATTATCAAACAAGAAGGTTATACCGAGACGGAAGTCGAAAATCCTTTGACCTTTAATACTTTAGAGGACAAATCGACTACAGTAATTATAGGTATGAAAGTCAAATATCAGCTCGACGATACAGTCACGCTTAATGGAGCTTTTGGTGTTGAACATGATGTAAGTAACAAAGTGGATAAAATCCAAGCCACTTCTTCAACCATAACTGGAATTACACCAGTCGACTTAAATACCAGGATCAACAAAACTAGACCAGTAGTAACTTTAGGTGCGACTTATCATATCAGCCCCAACCAGACACTCTCCGCCCAAACCCAATACCAAGAGTTATCCTACACCTCGACCAGTGCTAAGACCGCCTACGTTAATTACACAGTCGGGTTCTAATAACAAAACACTTCATGGGTAAAAATATGGGTAAAAGCCTGCACCCCAAAACCCACAAGCCTTCCTATTTAATGAATAACAAATTAGAGGGGAGGGTGTACAGCTCCACCATTTCAAACATATAGAACCCTTGTTATCATAGGGTTTTGTCTTATATAACCCCTATAAAATATCTCTTTGTATTACAATTTGTATTACACTTCGACATAAGAACTCAGAATTTTCCTAGAATGCGAAGGTGTACCGGGTACCCACCCCCTCATTTTTAAACAGACGCCTATCTACTCCTATACATCGAAATCTGTACGAATCATAAGATAAAACTTCAAATACACCCCTATGAAATACAAAAGGCTAAGCAAAAAATATTTCCAGCAAAAAATCTCAAAACCTTAATTTGCCCACTTAATTATCTGGGAGTAAACTGGTTTTTTTTTAAAAAAACTTAAATGACTAAATTAATCAACAACAGAAACCCATACAGCCTAACTACTTTATTTTTCACAGAAATGTGGGAGCGATTTAGCTATTATGGAATGCGAGCTCTGCTTGTACTGTACCTAGTAAACTCATTGGGATTTTCAGATGCTGATGCTCTTCATATATATGCTATCTATACTGGACTAGTATATTTAACTCCAATCATTGGAGGCTATTTAGCAGATAAATATTTAGGCACTCAAAAAGCAATTTTTATTGGTGGGTTCACAATGATGCTTGGTCATTTTTTAATGGCATTCCCTGATCTATTATTTTTAGCTATGGGCTTATTAATTATTGGTAATGGTTATTTTAAGCCTAATATAAGCGTCCTACTAGGAAGGCTATATAAAGATAATGATGTACGAAGAGATAGTGGGTTTAGTATCTTTTATATAGGAATAAATTTAGGTGCTTTCTTAGCACCTTTAATAGTTGGGTATGTTGGGGAAACCATTAATTGGCATTATGGATTTGCAATTGCAGGATTGGGTATGCTTGCAGGATTAATACAATTTTATTTGGGGCAAAATAAAATTATTCAGGAAGATTTTTCTAAAAAAACAAAAAGATTAAATTTTAGTGATTGGAGATTGATTGGGTTTTTATCATTAATAAATATCCCAATTATCTTATTAATTTTTAAAATAAATGGGTTTATTAACGATAATTTTTATGAACTTTTAACCCTACTATTTACGCTAGTAATTATTATATTTTTAAAGAAAAAAAATAAAATTAACTTCATCAAAGAAGATATAAAAAAAATTTTTTATATTGGCATTCTCTCATTATTTGTAATATTCTTTTGGGTTGGTTTTGAGCAAGCTGGTGGCTCTTTAACGCTTTATGCAAGTAATTCAGTTGATAGAAATTTATTTGGCTTTATTGTTCCAGCTTCATTCTTTCAATCCATTAATCCCTTAATTATAATTTTACTTGGACCGCTAATAGCAAATTTTTGGTTAAGAATTGATAGAAGTGATTATAAAATAAATACTTCTCAAAAAATGGGTATAGGACTTATTCTTCTTTCAGCCGGTTTTTTTATAATTATGTATGTCAATAATTCAAATACTTCCTACATAAGTCTCTGGTGGCTTGTGGGAGTATATTTTCTTCATACTCTTGGTGAGTTATGCCTATCACCAATTGGCCTATCAATGGTTTCAAAGGTTTCACCAAAGAAAATTGCTTCACTAATGATGGGTTTTTGGTTTTTATCAGCAGCTATTGCAAACTATTCTGCCGGAAAATTACCAACTATTCTTAAATTAAATAATATAGATTTATTTACCTTCTTAACAATTATGTCTATTGTTGCTGGTATCGTTTTAATTTCAATCGCACCTTTAATGGAAAAATTAGTCAAAAAATAATGCTATTGATCAATGAATATAGAATTTAATAAGTGATGATTAAAAATTTTATTAAAATATTTTTATTTAAACGAATCATATTAGTAATTATTTACAAAATAATTAAGTTTTTCTTCTCTCGAAGGCGCTAAAAATTAATGAGTAAATATAATTTTGACAAAGTAATTAACCGATTTCATACTGACTCAATTAGATGGGATCAATATGATCCAACAGTCATCCCCCTTTGGGTAGCAGACATGGATTTTTTGTCTCCTCCATGCGTACTTAATGCTATGAAAAATAGAGTAGAGCATGGGATTTTTGGTTACACTCATGAACCAAATGATTTTAAAGAAAATATAGCTAGTTATTTAAAAGGACATTACGAGCAGTAGGTTGGATAGTGATTGATATAAACACGAAATTACCCTAGTCGATTAAAATGTTTACCCCAAAACTCATCACCTTGTTATAGTAATTTTTTAAATCTTAAACATCATCTATGAATCATTTGAATGGTTGGCATCTAGAGCATAGTTATGCAGACCTACCTGAACAATTTTTTACTCGCATAAATCCGACATCTGTTAGCGCACCCAAGCTTTTGTTGTTCAACACCGAGCTTGCTAAATCACTTGGTATTCATTTGCCCGTCGATGACAAGGAGACACTGGCACAACTGTTTTCCGGTAATGCATTGCCTGAAGGTGGGTCACCTATTGCACAAGCTTATGCGGGGCATCAGTTTGGGCATTTCTCCATCCTTGGTGATGGGCGTGCGCATCTTATAGGAGAACAAATTACACCGGATGATAAACGCTTTGATATTCAGCTGAAAGGCTCGGGACGAACACCCTATTCACGAGGGGGAGACGGTAGAGCCGCTCTCGCCCCTATGCTACGTGAATACCTCATCAGTGAGGCGATGCACGCACTGAACATTTCTACCACCCGAAGTCTGGCGGTAGTGTCAACGGGTGAATCTATTATGCGCACCGCTTTATTGGATGGAGCGATTTTAACGCGGGTTGCTTCTAGCCATATACGGGTAGGAACTTTCGAGTATGCTAATAGAATGATGGGCCGCGACGGACTTAAACAGTTGGCTGATTATGCTATAGCAAGGCATTACCCCGAATTGACTGACCAGGAGAATCCTTACCTCGGTTTACTTAATGCGGTGATTGAAAGGCAAGCGAAACTGGTCGCCTCTTGGATGCATGTAGGGTTTATCCATGGGGTCATGAATACGGACAATATGACGATTAGTGGCGAAACCATTGATTACGGCCCGTGTGCGTTTATGGATATTTTTTCTATGGATACGGTATTCAGCTCGATTGATACCCAAGGACGGTATCAGTATGGCAGTCAAGCGCATGCCGCCCAATGGAATCTTGCAAGGCTGGCTGATAGCTTGTTACCCCTGTTAGATGAGGATACAAAAAGTGCCATAACGTTGGCAGAGGAAGCCATTGCAAGCTTTGGTGACATCTTTAATCAGGCATGGATATTAGGTATGCGTCGTAAGTTGGGTTTATTGGATGAGGAGGCAGGTGATTTTTCGCTTGCGCAAGACCTCTTAGAATGGATGCAAAGCGCAAGAGCTGACTACACTCGAACGTTTCGTGATTTAAGCCAAGAAACTCTTCCAGACAATACCAGCTACCAACTTCCTTTATTTCAACAATGGCAGACACTTTGGCATGAAAGAAGGAAGCGAGATAAAGGTCCGTTAGACGCCTCCATTGATCTTATGGGTAAAAGTAATCCAGCAATTATCCCAAATAACTATCATGTAGAGAGTGTATTGAGCTCGGCAGAGGATGGTGACTTGACACCTTTTTTAGCTTTGCTTGAAGCTCTACAGCATCCGTTTGAAGAAACGTCTTCTAATGCGAGATACCGAAACCCAGCCCTATTGCCTGATCCGCATTACCAAACCTTTTGCGGGACGTAAAATTACCGTATTGCAATGAAATGAAGCTTACCTCTCAGCTAACATTTCAAGACACTTAGTCTCTTTTGCTAAGAATTGAATGATTGCGTCCGACTCGTAAAGCCATGTTGTTTTTGCATTGATTTTTTCTATCTTGAGGCATGGCACCTTATGCTTGCCTCCGTTAT
>DGAZ01000033.1:5152-6291 GCA_002384685.1 Methylophilales bacterium UBA4017
GATAAACCTTCGGACCTTTACACAAAACGGACAGGCCTCAAATTGGTAGAGGGTGAAATGCTGTGTTTTCTTGTCAACCTTATCTTGAGCAGCCCCATTCCTGAGAATGGGCTTAGGAAGAGTTACTGCATTGATAAAAAGAATACACTTGCCTAAAAACCATCTTATGAAACCCATACTTTATTCCCTTAACTTTTTAGATAAAAATGATAAATAGTGTGGCAGGTTTAACCTACAAAATATATAGCTCTAAAGGAAAAATGAGATAAATTTTATACCCCAAAGTTCACCTCCCTTGCTATAGTTGTTGTGAGTATCAGGCTGTACCCCTTAACCACAATACTTTGACTACTAACTACTTTGGAAATTATGTCATGGAAGATTTTGTTGAGATTTCAGCTGTCATTCAGATGGCAGTAGCACCTGCTTTTCTTTTAACTGGTCTTGGTGCCATTCTTTCGGTTATGGCTAATCGACTATCAAGAATCGTTGATCGACACCGCGTACTCAGAGAAATAAAAAAGCTCTCTATTGCTAAAAAAACGGTGACGGAATTAGCCTTATTAAAATGCCGTGCTAAATGGACGCATTGGGCTATTGCGTTTACCACCATTTCAGCCTTATTGATCTCTTTATTGATTGCTATGATTTTTATTGCTACGGAAGTGTTTGTTGATTTGGATACCTATCTAGCCGGTTTATTTATCGCGGCTATGGCAGGTTTAATTGTTGGCCTTCTATGCTTCTTGAGAGAGGTGCATCTATCCAAGGGCGTCATTAACGATTACGAGTCATAAACCTTCAATATTTAATAAGGAAAATTTATGGAGTGGTTATATCAGTGGTTAGGATCTGGCTATATTACCAATGTGCTTATTTTGGTTGGTATCTACTTTATGGTTGCGCAACATTTGGGATCGGTGAAGCAAAAAGCCCATAGCACTAAGTACATTATCGACGAGCTCTATAAGATCAATGCTAAAATCGATCAATTAAATAATAAATTAAAGAAAGGGTAGGTTGTGGACAAAGCTTTTGAGTACTTAAAAAAAACATTCCCCAGTAAATACAGAGACCTAGTTTTGGAGCATAAAGCGGTCAATAAAGTCATCTCTTTTTGTGATGAGCAGCAGCAATAC
>DGAZ01000034.1 GCA_002384685.1 Methylophilales bacterium UBA4017
ACCGAAGCAAATGAATTACTAGAAAAAAATCATACTGTGCTCCAACAGTATTATGGAGAGGACTCTTTTGGTATGATTTCGGACGCACTACGATCTTTTGATTTTGAATCGGCCCTAAAAATATTAAAGGAACATAGAGATAATGGCGTTGACTGAAAGTAAACCTACCATCCTAGTCGTTGACGACGCTCCAGCTAATTTGCAATTAATGAGCGGGCTTCTTCAAGAGAATTACAGGGTGAAAGCAGCAACTAGCGGGGAAAAAGGTTTAAAAATTGCACTAACCTCTCCGCAACCAGACCTTATACTGCTCGATATCATGATGCCAGAAATGGATGGGTATGAAGTATGCAAAAGGCTCAAGGCTGATGAGCGCACAAAAGGCATACCTATCATTTTTCTAACCGCCAAGTCCGAAGCTGAGGATGAGGCATTAGGCCTTTCATGTGGTGCGGTAGATTATATAATAAAGCCTGTGAGCCCCCCTATTGCAATGGCTAGAATAAAAACGCATATAGATCTCTATCATCAAAAAAAAGCATTGGTAGAAAGCCAAAAAATTCTTGCTGAAGAGATTAATGAAGCAGCTATTTATATTAGAAGTTTATTACCTTCACCGCTAGAAGGTAAAGTAACTACATCATGGCAACATATTCCTTGTTCCTCACTGGGTGGTGATGCTTTTGGGTATCATTGGCTTGATGAAGGTCGTCTAGGAATCTATTTGGTTGATGTATGCGGTCACGGTGTTGGGGCTGCCATGCTATGTATATCGGTTATTAACGCTCTTCGTTCGCAAACACTCCAAAAAACCGACTTCGGTAGCCCACAATCGGTTCTTAAAGGATTGAACGAAGCCTTTCCTATGGAAAAGCAAAACAATAAATACTTTACGCTTTGGTATGGTGTTTATGACACAAAACATCAGCAATTAACTTACTCAAGCGCCGGTCATCCTCATGCCATTTTATTTACTGGAGACGACAATGCTAACAAAGAATTCCATGCACTATCAACAGCAGGTATAGCGATTGGAGTGATGCCTGATATAGAATTTAAAGAAATGGTGCTGCCTCTTGGAAATCTTAGTAAACTGTACGTATTTAGTGATGGTGTGTACGAAATTACACAACAAGACGCTAAAGAAATGTCATTAGATGACTATACCAAGCTTATGCAAGAGCACTTTAATAGCCTTGAAGTGCTTCAAACAGAAAAAGTATTAGAAAAAATTATAAGCTTAAAAGCTGAGCCAGGCCCATTCGATGACGATTTTTCTATCGTAGAATTAATTATAAGTGCTTAAATAAACCCCAACGAACGCACTTGATATTAACTCAACCTCGATGGTTGTCTTATTATGAATATTAATGCTTGCAGGATATTTTATCGACCGAGTTGGTAAGAAATTAATGCTTAAAATATCAGCAATTCTTATGCTCTTTTTAGTAGTGCCTTTATTTCACTTAATGAATCATCATGATTTACAGTTAGCATTTATAGGGCAACTAGGCTTAACCGTTATCATGGGATGCTATCTTGCCCCACTAAATGCCTACATGGTTCTATCAACACCGACACAAATTCGTTGTACAGCAATTGGTCTGGGATACAATCTAACATTGGGAGTAATTGGGGGCCTAACCCCTCTTGCTGCCGCATGGTTATTGGAGAAAACGTCTAATCCAATCAGCCCGGCATACTTAGTTGTTATAGCATCACTTATTACTATGTATGCTTTATTTAAGAGTAATACAAAAATTAACTAAATACTTTTTTAAAGGAGAGTGTCATGAGTTATGTTTCAATTAGAGAATACGAAGTAACAGATTCTGAGGCTGTTGCCAAGATTGCTGAAGAGCATTGGGTGCCGATCATCAAGGCAATTGAAGGCTTTGAAAGCTGGAAATTAGTTGTATTTTCATCCAATAAATTATCAACAATATCCACGTTTAAAACTAAGGAGGGTGCCAAAGAGTCCAACGATAAAGCATTAGCATGGGGCGGTGAAGCTTTAGATGGATTGGTTGTAAAGTCCCCAATTATTTCTGATGGAAACGTTAGAGTGGACCGGTAAATAATTTTTTTTAACCGGTGGGAAAGTGAATTTTATGGGGCCTACAAATTAGTTGTTGGTGGTAGCGTGTTTTTTACAACAGGAGGATACGTCTTATTTCCACCAACTGAAATAGGACAGTCATTAAGGAATAAACGTTCACTGTTTTTTACAACTTTCATTGTAGGTACAAAAAAACCACCCGAAGGTGGTTTTTTTTGGCTTATTAAAATACTTTTTATTCGCTGTCTGATTTATCAGCAGGAACTTCATCCATTGGAGCATCCTCTGTGGTTGCTTCCTGGGCTGGTTCCTGGGTTGGTTCAGATTCTGATGCCGGAACATCATTTGATGAATTATTATTACAGCCAAATAAAGCTAATGCCATTAAAAAAGCGACAAGTATTTTTGTCATGATTTTCCCTTAAAAAAAAAATTCGAAGATGAATTCGCGCACATCGTATCATTTTGATAAAAAAATTCAATACCTTTACAAGGGTTTTGAATATTTATTTTTCAACCGGATGAGTTTGTTCTATATAAACATTAGATCAACGTCTTCAGCCTAAGATAATATTAACTAAAAGGATCCAGTCATTCCGACACTAAAGCTTCTTTCACCCATCAATGTCTTGTCTTTTAGGAAGGAGGTATGGTCTCTTCTCTCCTCACCTAAAAGATTATCACCCTTAATAAAGATATTGAGCCCTTTTGCTTTAGGCAATTCGTAATTCATAATCAGTGAAAGATTGGTGTAGTCATCGGTTTTTAATTCATTGGTCCCGATATCGCTTTGATTAAACTTATGCTCAATATCTATATTTGCTCGGAGAGCATTCCATTGGTAAGACAGACCAGAACCTAAAGTTAGCGGTGGTATTCTTGGTAGGTCACCACCATTTTTATTTTTCGCTCTAACGTAGTCACCCCAA
>DGAZ01000055.1 GCA_002384685.1 Methylophilales bacterium UBA4017
TGTATTCCCCCCGTAATTCGAAAACAATGAAAAGGATAATTTTTGATTTTTGGGGTAATGAAGACAAGTCGATTCAATGAGGGCCAGATCATCAAGGCCATAAAGGAGCATGAGGGATATCCTCGTCACTGTGTCCCATTACTTGCTGTAACTTGAGTAGAGAGCCTGTTTGTTAGCAATTAATAGTTGCTCACAATACTTGGAGATATGAACGACAGCCTTAGGGTTAGACTGATTACATAGTCGGTGTTTCATCAATAAAAAAGCCCCTTCCGAAGAAGAGGCTCTTTAATCTAAAGTCGTTTGTTTTTACTTATTCCCAGTGAATGAAAATGTAAAAGTTTTATTCAGCAGTTATTTAAAACCCCCATCCTGCGGTCAACTGAAGGTTACGGTACCAACCACCTGAGAATGCTATCTGAGAATCAAGTGCTCTTGAGTTAGCGTCATTGGTTAGCCCATTTGTATACACTACGCCCCCTCCGCTTTTAATAAGACCAATATCAACTCCTAGACGAACGCCTTTGACAGGACGAAGTCCATAACCGAAACCGGTGAAAGTGAATACTCCGCCGTCATGCCAATGATAGCTATTTCCATCATAGTCATCAAAACGCCCATTTAAAGACTGAACTCCAATACCGGCAACAACTCTAAATGCCTGCAATGTCTCTATAGGACGATAACTAATGTTTACTCCTGACCAGCTACTTGCATCCCCAAAAGTACCCGTGTAGGTAACACCGTTTATATCAACTCTGTTATCAATTGGGACGGATTGACCATAGTGAACAGAAACTGTGGTTTTCTTTGAAAGCTGATGGTCAAATTGAAACCCAACCGATTGACTAGGACCACCGGTATTAATACTAAATGAATTCTTGGCGTATGCCCTGTCTTTTTTCCAAAAGGAAAAGTTATCTTGAGCCGAAGCTGCCGTGCAAAACGCAAAGGCCATGCAAGTGATAAATAGTTTTTTCATAATAATTTGGTTTTGAGAAATTCAAAGGTAATTGAATTTACAACTCTGGCAAGTCCTCAATATCCAGTTGTTTAATTTCCAGCCCCCTTAGGTAGGTAAGGGATACTTTCATATCGCTGTGACCCATCACTTGCTGTAGTTTCTGTAGAGAACCAGTTTTTTCAAAGACTCTAATGGCCCCAGTATGTCGAAAGCTGTAAATCGTTTGGTTCTCCTCTATCATGTCTGTCTGCTTCTTGTAGTCAGCCCATCTGTTCTTAAAGTAATACCGGTGGTAGGTTCTTCTTTTTCTTGAGAAAAGATTCACAGAAGAATCACAACCATCGTAGCGTATTATCAGCTCGTGTTGTAGGAATTGCGGCACTGGAAGTATGCGGTTTTTCTTTGATTTCACCCTATCCCCGTTTAAGCTCAACAGGGAAAAATCTTTATTAAAATTGTCGACTTTATTGGCCGCGAAACCCAATTCAGAACAGACATTCCACTGATCATCATCTACGACGATGGCAGCGTGGAAAAAACGATGATGTGGGGAAATTAAATTCTTTCCTCGGTATTCTTTAGTACTAAAACGGCACTTTATAATGTATTAACATACTAATAATGAGGCCGTTGTTTTTCTTACTAGAAAATTAGTATATTCCAAGTACTAAAACAAAACCATCATGAAAACAAAAACCATTATCACCCTTATTGGGGCGCTCAACGTGCTCCAGGGAATCGGCTTCATTCTCGGAGGCCAAACATTAACAAAACAATCTTTTCCTGAAGACATGCTCACAGGAGGTGCTGTGGAGGTAGGCACCGCCATGCACTGGCCATTAGGCGTTGCATGTATCGTTATCGGAATTATTCTCTTTTCGACAAGAAGTCTTCCGTTGAATGAAGCTAAAAAGGTATTACTCTATACCGGGTTTGCTTATACCTTCTTCTTGATTAACGGGTTGCTGCAGCATTTTACTACCCCCGTAAATGTGCCAATGCAGGCATTAGGACTGATCGCGTTTCTCGCCGCATTGTCCTTCTATTCTTCTAAAACAGCTAAATCCTAATAGTAACTTAAACTTTCAAAACCATGGAAATTTTAATTGTCGCAATTATTATCTCTGCCATAAGTATTTATGGTGCAGTAATGCTAAAACGCTTGTACTTCTTACTGGGATACTTCCTATTCTCGCTACTCGCATTAACGTCGCTTATCCCTACATATAATGATGATAAAATGCTTGCACTTACCTCCATTGCGCTCTTTCTAGTGATGGGTATCATTTCGTTCCCAGCGAAAAAGAATATTTCGGACTATGAGATGAACGAGGAAGCTAAGCCTTTAGTAAAGTCGTTTATGATCAAAACACTTTTTTCATTAAGTGCTATAAACATCATTGCTATTTTCCTTGTAAAGTTTGATCCTAATATGCCTGAAGGCATCACAGAGTCTATGCGTATCTACCCAATGATTATGCATGCAGTCTTAGGAATACTTCCGCTATTTGTCCTTTTTAGAATGTCTCAATCAGCTAAACTGAAATAACACTGCCATGAACAAACAATTTTTAATTTCATTCCTATTCGCATTTGTAGCCTTCGTTATACTCGGCGGAGCATTTGGCAGCTTAGTTTTTCTTCCAGAAATAGCTGCCTGGAACGAGGCATATCCTGAAGCCGTTAGAGAAACGCCCGATTTTATATCCGGGCTGGCTGTTGGGCTATTACAGTTAATCGCGCTCATCATTCTATTGCCAAAACTTCAAATCACAACCGTATCCGGTGGTGCGATATTTGGCGCGGTATACAGCGTTGTTCTCTGGTTAATGGTCGACCTTCAAATGGTCTCTGTAACTAATATCGTATCATACGACTATGTGCTAAAAGACGCATTACTATCCGCAGTAATAGGCGCTGTTTTAGGGGTGGTCATTAGTTGGTCGCAGAAAAGATTCGCTTAAACGCAGACTTACTTGCACTTAAAAGCCCGACGCTCTTTGCGCCGGGCTTTCTATTTTACAATCCATCCAAATATCCTATATTAAGACTTCCTAAAAAAAAAGACTATGTGGGGTGCCAATCAATGAACAGATTCAATGTTTAAGAAATACTGGT
>DGAZ01000014.1:0-1333 GCA_002384685.1 Methylophilales bacterium UBA4017
ACATTTATTCCTGGGGAGGAGCTAGAAAGAGCAGAAGTTCTTACAGCTAATGAAGCGATTGTTGCCAAAGACAAGCAACCAGCAAAGTTTGAATATGTGTTGAAAGGCATTACTAAGGCATCCTTAGCAACCGATTCATTTATATCAGCAGCCTCGTTCCAAGAAACAACTAGAGTTCTTACAGAAGCAGCTATCTTAGGTAAGCGTGATGAGCTTAGAGGCTTAAAAGAAAATGTGATAGTTGGCCGATTAATTCCAGCGGGATCAGGTATGGCACATCATTTAAATCGAAAGGAAGCGGCAAGAATTAAGGCTGAGACAGCGGCACAAAGTGCTCAAATGACAAGCCTTGAAAAGGCTGAAGCTATTTTCGCTACCGATGATGAGGTTAAACCAGTCCCTAGTGAAGCTCCATTAACAACTGATGTATCAGGAGATAATCCTGAAGTAGAGATGCCAGCCGAATAAATTTTCAGTTGACAATAAGACAGAAGCAAAATACAATTCTCGCCTTTTCAAGCATAAGTTTGGAAAAGGCGAGATTAAGTTAATTTAAATAATAAGGATAGGCAATGCCCACGATAAACCAGTTAATTCGGAAGCCAAGAAAAAGAATTATTGAAAAAAGTAAGGTGCCAGCTCTTGAAGCGTCTCCTCAAAAAAGAGGAGTGTGTACCCGCGTGTACACAACAACACCAAAAAAACCTAACTCAGCCTTGCGAAAAGTGGCAAAAGTTAGACTAACGACCGGCTATGAAGTAATTAGTTATATTGGTGGCGAAGGCCATAACCTGCAGGAACATTCTGTTGTATTGCTTCGGGGCGGAAGAGTTAAAGATCTTCCTGGCGTACGCTATCATATGGTCCGAGGTAGTTTAGATACAGCAGGTGTTAAAGATAGAAGACAATCACGCTCCAAATATGGTACAAAACGTCCAAAAGAAGCTTAATAATTTAAAAGGTTACTTGATATGCCAAGAAGAAGAGAAGTCCCAAAAAGAGAGATATTACAAGACCCAAAGTTTGGAAGCCAAGAAGTTTCTAAATTTGTCAATGTATTAATGGTTAGCGGTAAGAAATCCGTTGCTGAAAGAATTATTTATGGCGCTTTCGATCAAGTGCAAACTAAAAGTGGTAAAGATCCGATCGAAGTTTTCTCATTGGCTATTGACAATCTCCGACCAGTGGTTGAGGTTAAAAGTCGAAGAGTTGGTGGAGCAAACTATCAAGTTCCTGTTGAAGTTAGGCCTCAAAGAAGGTCAGCGCTTGCAATGAGATGGCTTAAAGAGGCTGCTGTTAAAAGAGGTGAAAAATCGATGGATTTACGCCTGGC
>DGAZ01000014.1:1554-2530 GCA_002384685.1 Methylophilales bacterium UBA4017
AGAATGGCAGAAGCAAACAAAGCATTCTCACATTTCCGTTTTTAATTTAAAGAAAAAGGTAGACTTAAGTGGCTCGCAAAACTCCCATAAATCGATATAGAAACATTGGTATCAGTGCCCACATTGATGCTGGTAAGACAACAACTACTGAACGAATTCTTTTGTATACAGGGGTTACTCATAAGATTGGAGAAGTTCATGATGGCGCTGCTACTATGGACTGGATGGAACAAGAGCAAGAAAGAGGTATAACGATTACCTCTGCTGCAACAACTTGCTTCTGGAGCGGAATGGGTAAGCAGTTTGATGAGCATAGAATTAATATCATCGACACACCTGGTCACGTTGACTTTACTATTGAAGTGGAGCGATCAATGCGTGTTCTTGATGGAGCATGTATGGTTTACTGCGCTGTTGGTGGAGTTCAACCCCAGTCAGAGACCGTATGGAGACAAGCAAATAAATACAAAGTGCCAAGGATGGCATTTGTAAACAAAATGGACAGAGCCGGAGCAGACTTTTTTAAAGCTTATGACCAAATGCGCTCTCGACTCAAAGCAAATCCAATTCCCATTCAATTTCCTATTGGCGCAGCCGAAACTTTTACTGGCGTCGTAGATCTGGTGAAAATGAAGGAAATAATCTGGGATGAAGCAGATAACGGTATAACGTTTCAATATAAAGATATTCGTGATGATCTAAAAGAAGAATGCCAAAAATGGCGTGAAAACATGCTGGAATCAGCTGCTGAAGCAAACGAAGATTTAATGAACAAATACTTGGAAACTGGTGATTTATCCGAAGAGGATATTAAGCAAGGATTAAGAGCCAGAACTATTGCCAATGAAATTGTGCCTATGTTATGCGGCTCAGCATTTAAAAATAAAGGTGTTCAAGCAATGCTCGATGCGGTGATTGAATTAATGCCTTCACCTATTGACGTTCCTCCCATGCCTTGTATCGATGAGGTTACTGA
>DGAZ01000035.1:0-5505 GCA_002384685.1 Methylophilales bacterium UBA4017
ATTAAACCGAACAGCAACTTTAATCCAGAAAATGGTAAAGGTATCGGTGCCTGGGAAGTTGCATTAGGTTACTCTAAATTTGATGCATCCGATGTTACCGAAGCAAGTGCTGGCTACGATATTACAGCAGCTATGGCAAACGAGGCTAAATCTTGGCGTGCCGGCCTTAAATGGATCCTCGATCCTAATACCCGCATGATGTTGAGCTATGTCGATACAGACTTTGATGTGAGTGGTAATACCTCAACTTACACAGGTATCAATGATGAGCAAGCCATCAATTTTAGAGCTCAGTTTGATTTCTAAGAAGATTTAATCTCCTAAATTTAAAAAAGCCCGTTTATACGGGCTTTTTTTTATCCTTCTTTAGCTAAATTAACGGTGTATTTGGGTATCTCAATAGTGAGGTCATGATCATTCATGATGGCCTGGCAAGATAGTCGCGATTGGGGTGATAACCCCCAAGCTTTATCGAGCATATCATCTTCATTTTCATCAGAAGGATTAAGTGATTGAAGCCCTTCGCGCACAATGACATGGCAGGTGGTACATGCACAGACCTGGTCGCATGCGTGTTCAATATGGATATCATGAGATAAAAGGGCATCGCATACGGATGTCCCTTTCTTGGCTTCAATGATGTCACCCTCTGGACATAATTCATGATGGGGTAGGATAATGATCTTTGGCATTAAAACTCCAGTGTGTTAATGGTTTTTCCGGTAAGCGCCTTGCTAATGGAGTGATCCATTCTTTTAGCAGCAAAGGCAGCAGTTGCTTCGTTTAGTAGCTTTGTTTTTTCTTCGATGAGCGCTCTATCAGAAGTCGCTAATGCCTTGGTAAGCTCATGCACCCTAACATGAATATGATCAATTTCGTTTGGATTGAGGAGATTCTTGTCTTGTTCCAATGCGCTTTCTATCATCGCGATAATTTGCTGACCATCTACTCTTATTTCAGCAAGCGCTCTACTTTCTTTATCCTCTTCTGCCGAGGAAAAAGAGGACGCAAGCATTTGCTGAATCTGGTGATCTTCCAGACCATAAGATGGCTTAACTTCAATTGATGACTCAATCCCTGTTGACAATTCTTTTGCCTTAACTGATAACAATCCATCCGTGTCTACCTGAAAGGTAACGCGGATTTTTGCTGCTCCAGCCACCATAGGAGGGATGCCTTTAAGGGTAAACTTACCAAGTGACCTGCAATCTTTGACTAAGTCACGCTCACCTTGGACTACATGAATGACTATGCCTGTTTGGCCGTCCTGATAGGTGGTAAATTCTTGTCCCATAGCAACAGGCAGTGTGGAGTTTCTAGGTATGATTCGTTCTACAATATCCCCCATGGTCTCAATACCGAGGGATAGGGGGATAACATCTAGCAGCAATAGTTCGTTGTTAGTGTTTCCCGCTAAAATATTAGCCTGCTCTGCCGCCCCCAGCGCAACCACTTCGTCTGGGTCAATATTGTTAAGCAAAGGCATACCAATAAATTGTTCTACCGCAACCTGAATGATTGGCATGCGCGTTGATCCACCCACCATGACAACACCCGTAATGTCTTTCGGTGTTAAGTCGGCGTCATGAAGGGCTTGCTTGATGCACGTAATCGTCTTGTTGGTTAGGTCAGCAGATAAGGATGCGAATTTTTCACGGGTAAGTGTTTTTTTTATGGTACCCAAACCATCAAAAGACTGATTCACAGCAATCTCACTCTTTTCAGTTAAGCCCTCTTTAATTTTTCGCGATAAATTTTTGATGAGTTGTTTAGTTTTTATATTAGGCATTGGTGTATCGAAATCACTAATCATCCATTGCTCAATCAGATGATCAAAGTCATCACCCCCAAGAGCGCTATCACCATGAGTAGCCATGACCTCAAAAAGACCGTTTTCTAAACGTAGAATAGAAATATCAAAGGTACCTCCGCCAAGATCATAAATAACAAAATTACCTTCTACTTTTTTGTCTAGACCATAAGCTACAGCGGCTGCGGTCGGCTCATTAATAAGTCTCAGCACGTTAATACCTGCTATTTTTGCGGCATCTTTCGTGGCTTGTCTTTGTGCATCATCAAAGTAAGCCGGCACGGTAATGACTGCACCCATGATCTCACCACCTAATCTTTTTTCTCCCAGCTCTTTGAGTCTTTTTAATAATGCTGCAGACACCTCTACAGGACTTTTTAGTCCTTGCTTCGTATGGATGGCAATATTACCGGCACTGTCTTCTAGACTAACTGTGAAGTCCTCTGGACGAATATCCATTAAGCCTTTCCCCATCAATCTTTTGGCTGATGCAATAGTATCTTCTGGCCCCTGGACCTGTCTTTTTTCTGCCTCCACGCCTACAAAGATCTGTTTCTCATCATAATGCACAATAGAGGGCATCATACGTGAACCTTCTTCATCTTCGAGGATAGTGGCTTTCCCACTGATTACTGAGGCAATGAGTGAGTTAGTAGTTCCAAGATCAATACCAACCGCTAAGCGATGCTCGTGTGGGAGTGTACTTTTTCCAGGTTCTGAGATTTGAAGTAATGCCATTTATGATACATCCAGTGCGAACGTTTTTTGTTGTATTTTACCGGCAAGTTTTGTGAGAAATTTTAGTTTACTCAAATGGCTTAATGCCGATTCCCAGTCTTTTTTTTCATCTAGTGTAACCACCAATACATTTTCTATAATCTTTTTATCCGCCTCAATCTTATCCGACAGTAATTGCAGGGATTGTTCTTCATTGGCATCCTCTAACTCCTCTTCCCATTCCATTTGTTGCATAAGAAATTCGGGGGGTAGGCCAGACTCTTCTTTATCATAGTGCAATCTAATGAGGTAGGATGCTCTTTTGACTGGGTCCTTAAGTGTCTGATACGCATCATTTACCTGTGTAGACTTTATCAGTGACTGCTGCTTTTCTGCGTCAGTACCAGTAATGAATCGATCGGGGTGAACAGATTTTTGTATCAGCCGATAATGTTGATTGAGGCTATTCATATCTATTGTATACGCCACCGGAAGACTAAATATTTCAAAGTAATTCTGGGTCAAACCGTGAAGCTCTCTCCACAACCGCAACTATCTTTTACGTTAGGGTTGTTAAATTGAAAGCCCTCATTTAATCCTTCCCGCGCGAAGTCTAATTCAGTACCATCGATATATATAAGGCTCTTGGGATCCACCATAATTTTAATACCATAGCTTTCGAACACATGGTCTTCTGCGGGAATTTCATCAGAAAATTCCAATACATAAGCCATACCGGAACAGCCGGTTGTTTTTACAGCTAACTTTAAACCCACGCCCTTGCCGCGAGACTCAAGATATTTCTCAACACGGGTCGCAGCTTTCTTTGTTAAGGTGATAGCCATTTATTTTTTCTTAGACTTAAGGTCAGCAACTGCCGCTTTAATTGCATCTTCTGCAAGTACTGAGCAGTGAATTTTAACCGGTGGAAGCGCTAGCTCTTCTGCAATAGCAGAATTCTTGATTTCCGATGCCTGGTCCAAGGTTTTTCCTTTAAGCCATTCCGTTACCAGTGAACTTGATGCAATAGCTGATCCACAACCGTATGTCTTAAATTTAGCATCCTCAATCATGCCGGTATCCGATACTTTGATTTGCAATTTCATCACATCCCCACATGCTGGAGCCCCAACCATACCAGTGCCCACATTAGGGTCATTTTTATCAAATGAGCCAACGTTTCTGGGATTTTCGTAATGATCTAATACTTTATCGCTATAAGCCATGTCATTTCTCCTAAAATTTTAATGTGCTGCCCATTCTACTTTATCGATATCAACACCGTCTTGAAACATCTCCCATAATGGCGAAAGTTCACGCAACCTGCCAATCTTTTCCTTTAATAATTGTATAGTGTAATCAATGTCCTCTTCTTTTGTGAAGCGTCCAATTGAGAATCGTATTGAGCTATGAGCCATTTCATCTGATCTTCCTAATGACCTGAGGACATAGCTTGGCTCAAGACTGGCAGAGGTGCAAGCCGAACCACTAGAGACTGCAATACCTTTTATTGCCATCACCAATGACTCACCCTCAACATAATTAAAGCTAATGTTTAGGTTGTGTGGCACACGCTTTTCTAAGTCACCGTTTACATAGGTTTCGTCGATTTCAGTTAAACCCTCATACAATCTGTGCTGCATTTTTTTAATGCGAGCATTTTCTTCCCCCATCTCTTCTCGCGCTATACGAAAGGCCTCACCCATGCCTACTATTTGATGGGTGGCTAACGTTCCTGATCGCATCCCTCTTTCCTGACCACCACCATGCATCTGTGCCTCGATACGTATTCTTGGCTTGCGTCGAACATATAACGCGCCAATACCCTTAGGCCCATAGGTTTTATGTGCAGAAAAGCTCATGAGATCAACTGGTAGTTTTTCAAGGTCAATTTCTACTTTACCGGTTGCCTGCGCCGCATCAACATGGAAGATAATATTTTGTTCTCGGCAAATGTTCCCTAAGGCAGTAATGTCTTGGATAACGCCGATCTCATTATTAACCATCATCACTGAAGCTAATACGGTATCAGGTCTGAGTGCTGCTTTGAATTTTTCAATGTCAACTAAACCATCAGGCTCAGGCTGAAGGAAAGTGGTAGTAAAGCCTAATCGCTCCATTTCCCTTACTGCATCGATAACTGCTTTATGTTCGGTAGCCAACGTAACAATGTGCTTGCCTTTGGTGGAGTAAAAGTTACCAGCACCCTTAATCGCCAAGTTGTTTGATTCTGTAGCCCCGGAAGTCCAAACAATTTCCCTTGGATCTGCGTTGACCAACTTCGCCACTTCTTTTCTTGCAATCTCAACAGCTTTCTCGGCAGTCCAACCATATGGATGGCTCCTTGAGGCGGGGTTACCAAAGTCCTCAGTAATGAACGGTATCATTTTTTCCGCAACTCGTGGATCTACCGGTGTGGTAGATGAGTAGTCCATATAAATCGGCATTGTCATTTTTTCAACTTTCATAATTTCCTCGTGTTATTAGGCTGCCATCGCAGCTAATTGTTTAAGTCTTTCTATTTCCATTTTCAGTGATGTAATAAAACTCTTTACTTGCTCTAGCGTTGTCTCTACACCCATACTTACCCTAATTGCCCCTTGTGCCAACTCCTTATCTATACCCATAGCCAATAACACATGGCTTGGCTCATTGCTGTTGCTTGAGCAGGCAGAGCCACTTGCTACAGCAAAGCCTTTTTTATCTAATGCGGTAAGTAGAGTCACCCCATCCAACCGTGGAAAAGCAAAAAAACTGGTATTAGGCAATCTCTTCGCTTGATCCCCAAAGATTACAGCACCCATCTGAACCAAATGCTGTTCCAAATATGATTGTAAGGGCCGTATTGTCTTATCAAATAGGACAGTATTTGCAGCAGCACGTTCACATGCTTTTCCAAAACCTATAATGCCAGCTAAATTTTCAGTCCCGCTTCTCAGTCCTCTTTCTTGCCCACCACCTTTAATAAAGGGCACCAC
>DGAZ01000035.1:5781-6019 GCA_002384685.1 Methylophilales bacterium UBA4017
CAAAATCCACGGTAATTTTACCTAGCGCCTGCACTGCGTCGGTATGAACAATGGCCTTATTTTTTTTTGCCCATTGTACAATCTCAGGCATATTTTGGATGACCCCAGTTTCATTATTCGCCATCATCACCGAAATAAAAGTCGGTTGATTTGAAGGTATATCACTCAACAACTCTATATTTACTAGCCCATTCTGATCCACAGGAATTTCTATGGAAGCAAAACCTCTTTTCCTTAA
>DGAZ01000035.1:6326-11298 GCA_002384685.1 Methylophilales bacterium UBA4017
TCAGCCACACCATGAATAATAGTGTTATTCGATTCAGTCCCGCTAGCAGTGAAGATAATCTGCGAGGGATGAGCATTCACCGCGTAAGCCACTTTTTCTCTTGCTTCTTCGATGGCAGTATGAGCCCTTCTTCCAAAGCGATGGTTAGAGGTAGGGTTGCCGTGTTGTTCGGCAAAAAAAGGCATCATCTCCTCTAATACTTCGGGGTGAATGGCGGTAGTTGCATTATTATCGAAATAAATCACGTCTTAAGCTGCACCCAGCTTTATATCACTATTTTTTTTGTAACTCTTACTAAAAGTGATCGTTTTATTTGTATCTTTTTGGCTGTCTATCAAGTCTTGTAAAGAAAGCCCATCAAGGTAATCCAGCACCTTAGTGTTTAATGATACCCATAGGTCATGAGTAATACAGCGACCACCTTCATGACAGTTTTCACTACCACCACATTGCGTAGAATCTAATTTCTCATCCACTGCGGTAACAATATTTTTTACCGTAATATCTTTATGGCTTTGTGCTGAGAGATATCCTCCCCCAGGCCCCCTAACACTTTTAACCAACCCTTTTCTTCGCATCTGACTAAAAAGCTGCTCTAGGTATGAAAGCGAGATGGATTGCCTTGCTGATATGGCTGTTAACGTTACCGGGCTATCTGTCTCATGCATGGCTAAATCAAGCATGGCAGTTACCGCAAACCTTCCTTTTGTTGTGAGCTTCATATCTTCAGTTAAAGTGTAAAATGATATTTTATAATACTTGAGTAAAATTATCAAGTATTAAGGTGATTGATTAAGGCTTCTTGGCCGTGGTATTTTTTCTCTCTAAGTTAGCAATTTTTTGCTCTTGTATGGCTGCCTGTTTTATCAATTTTTGAATTACCGCAGTCATAGGATCATCTTCGTCTTTACCGACAGCATAAGGACTGAAAGCCGATGTTTTCTTTTGTTCCTCATCAACAACCCTTGCAGGGATACCTACCGCTGTAGCATTTGACGGAATATCTTTGACTACGACCGCATTAGAACCAATCTTCGCACCACTTCCGATGGTTATAGGCCCCAGTACTTTAGCTCCCGCACCGATCACTACTCGATTTTCAAGTGTAGGATGACGTTTACCTTGCTTCCATGATGTTCCCCCTAAGGTAACACCATGATAGATAGTACAATCATCTCCAATTATAGCGGTCTCTCCGATAACCACACCCATACCGTGGTCAATAAAAAAGCGATTACCAATAACGGCACCCGGATGAATTTCAATGCCTGTTAACAGTCTTGAAAGATGAGAAATCATTCTACCTAACCAGTAAAGCTTGAGCTTCCAAACTCTGTGAGCAAGTCTGTGAAAAAGGATGGCATGTACACCAGGATAGGTAGTTATTATTTCAAGGTAGGAGCGTGCCGCAGGATCGCGGTCAAAAACAATAGACAAATCAGATTTAAATTTTTCAAACATATATGTATTTAATAGCGGTAACAGTGTAATAAAAGATAATTATTGCACGAAATAATAATCCTGAGTAAATAACTCAAGTATATTTTATTTAATCTTTTTTTGAATTTCTGTAAAGATTCCTCTCATAATATTAATCTCATCCTTATCAAGCTGGGTGCGATTAAACAATAGTCGAAGTCGTTGCATTAGCCTTTCCCCTTGGATTTTTTTTAAAAATCCAATGTCATTAAGCATGCCCTCTAAGTGAATAAAAAATCCATTGAGCTCGTTGTAGGTTACAAAGCTACCAAGTCCTTCACGGTTGATAGCATTATCTTTTGCAAGATCTAGAGCAACTCTAAGCTCATGACAACATATTTGTACTGCCTGAGCTAAATTTAATGACGAATAATCATTGTTCGCATCAATAAAACTGAGGAGCTGGCAGTGTTTTATTTCATCATTGGACAGGCCGTTTGTCTCATTGCCAAAAACTAAGGAAATTCTTTGATTTTCCGCACTCACAATTAAGTTTTGAGCAGATTCCCTGATGTTTTTATGGGGTTGCGAAAGCTCTCTTTTCCTTGCAGTGAAGCCTATAGCGATATGTGAGTCTTTAATGGCATCTTCTAGAGAGTCAACAATAATCGCCTTATCCAGAATATCATCTGCACCTGCAGCTAGAGCATATGATTCGTCTGATGGAAAATGTTTGGGTTTGACAAGGTATAGATTTGTGAGCCCCATAGTTTTCATAGCGCGAGCTGATGAACCAATATTGCCTCCATGACTAGTTCGGCATAGGACGACATTAAACTGTTTTAAAATATTTGATTTGTTGTGCATGACTTTTCTCTGTAACATTATAGGCGAAGAAATTCATTTACTAATACTTTCCAACAAATAGTGGGTATATATGCATCCAATGTTAAATATTGCAGTAAAAGCTGCACGCCGTGCTGGCTCAATGATTACCAGAGCCTCAGAAGATATTGGGAGCTTAACCATCAATGATAAAAGTTACAATGACTTTGTGACCGAAGTAGATGTTGCTTCTGAAAGAATTATTATCGACACTCTGAAGGAGGCATACCCCAGCCATAGTTTTTTAGGCGAAGAGTCGGGTTTAAGTAATGATTCAGAAAATGTTTGGATAATAGATCCATTGGATGGAACTACAAATTTTTTGCATAATTATCCGCAATATGCCGTGTCTATTGCCTTAGTCCAAAAAGGAGAAATTACCCAGGCCGTAGTCTACGATCCAAATAGAAACGATTTATTTACAGCCACCAAGGGGCAGGGAGCTTACTTAAATGATCGTCGTATCCGAGTATCAAAAAAAACTAAACTCAAAGATTCATTAATAGGCACGGGTTTTCCTTTTAGAGACTTCAAGTATTTATCGGATTACCTCAAGGTCCTTGAAGATGTCATTCTCAATACATCAGGTATTAGAAGGCCCGGGGCAGCAGCGCTCGATTTGGCTTATGTAGCAGCTGGAAGGCTTGATGGATTTTGGGAGATTGGACTATCAAAGTGGGATATTGCTGCAGGTGGTTTATTAGTTAGAGAGGCAGGGGGGATAGTCAGCGACTTTTCTGAAAGACAAAATTGGCTGGAGACAGGAAACATTCTATGCTCCAACCCTCATATTTATGAGCCCTTAATTAAGCTGATTCAAAGAAAGCTTCCAGAAGAGCTGAAGACTTAGTGGTGGTGACCACCCGCTCCATGAACGTGTTTGTGTTCGATTTCTTCCTCATTAGCTGACCGAACATCTTTAATGACGGCGGTGAAAACAACCCTTTGTCCTGCCCATGGATGGTTTCCATCCACGACGACTTTCCCATCAGCAATATTAGTCACGGTATAGATAATGATCTCCCCAGTATCATCCTCGCCTTCAAACTGCATCCCTTCTTTCAGTTCAGCTTCAGGAAAAGCGCTAGCAGGCTCAATTTGCACTAATTCTTCATCATATATGCCAAATGCATCAGCAGGCTCAAGAGAAACTACGACGGTCTCCCCAACACTTCTGCCGTGCATAGCCTCCTCAACTTTAGGGAAAATATTGTCATATCCACCGTGAAGATATGTTACTGGCTCGCTCGATGATTCCAGAAGATTACCATCCGGATCCTTTAGTTCGTAGGTCATGTTGACCACAGTATTCATTTTTATTTCCATGCCAAAGCCTTTATAGAATTTGTAATATACGTTCCGTAATTTTAACCGATTGCCGTCTCTTTTTCTTTTTTTATCGCATGTTTTTCATCAGCCCCATGGACAAAGTTCGTTGGGTCTAAAATGGTGATGTGTTTTTTATCGCTAGTTTTTGGAAAGTCTTTGCTAAAATGGAGCCCCCGACTTTCTTTCCTTGATATAGCCGATTCCACAATTAATTCAGCTACTTGAAGAAGATTCCTTAACTCAATAAGGTTGTTTGATATTTTAAAATTGGTATAAAACTCATTGACCTCGTCTCGCAACATATGAATCCTGTGCATCGCCCTTGATAATCTTTTGTTCGTCCTGACGATTCCAACATAATTCCACATAAAGCGTCGCAACTCATTCCATGTGTGGGTGATTAGTACTTCTTCATCGGCATCCGTCACTCGACTTTCATCCCATGGTGGCAAAATTTCCTCATGAACGCGATACTGAGAGAGGATATGGCTGACTGCGGCATCGGAAAACACTAAGCACTCAAGTAGCGAGTTGCTGGCTAATCTGTTTGCCCCATGAAGCCCTGTGTAGGCAACCTCACCAATAGCATACAAGTTGTTGATATCCGTCTGGGCATTAAAATCAGTCATCACCCCACCGCAACTGTAATGAGCAGCAGGAACAACAGGTATAGGGTCTTTCGATATATCAATATTCAATGAGAGACAGCGCTCATAGATCATCGGGAAGTGCTCTAAAATAAATGCTTTAGATTTATGGCTAATATCCAGGTAAACGCACTCTATCCCCCTTTTTTTCATTTCAAAGTCGATGGCTCTAGCAACTACATCTCGTGGCGCAAGGTCTCCTCTTTTGTCGTAAAGATGCATAAATGGCTTGTTATTGGGGAGCTTTAAAATACCGCCTTCACCACGCAAAACCTCGGAAATAAGAAATGATTTTTCATGGGGATGGAATAAGCAAGTAGGATGAAACTGTACAAACTCCATATTGGCAACTCGGCAGCCTGAGCGCCAGGCCATCGAGATGCCATCCCCAGTACTGACATCTGGATTGGTTGTGTATAGATAAACCTTGCTAGCCCCTCCAGTTGCGAGCACAGTTACATCTGCTCGGATAGTTATTACATTACCGCTAGTATTTTCTAGCACATACAACCCCAAACATGCATTGTCTTTATCTTGAGCGTTATCAAGCTTATCCCTGGTAATGAGATCTACAGCTATATGATCTTCAAAAATTGTAATATTTGGATGATTTTTAACCTTTTCTATTAAGGTGGATTGTATCGCTGCGCCAGTGGTGTCGGCTACATGGGCTATTCTGCGGTGAGAATGGA
>DGAZ01000035.1:11419-25537 GCA_002384685.1 Methylophilales bacterium UBA4017
CTATTCTGCGGTGAGAATGGCCGCCTTCCTTGGTAAGATGCAGATCTGATGTATTTGCCTGCTTCGTGAAATTGACGCCCATCTTAGTCAGCCATTTAAGCGCTGATGTGCTGCGAGCTGCTACAAATCTAGTGACTGTTTCATCACAAAGGCCGGCCCCAGCAGTAATCGTATCATTAACGTGAGACTCAGTGGAATCTTCGATAGCCACTGACGCCGCTATGCCACCTTGGGCCCATTGGCTTGAGCTTTCACTTAATGATCTTTTGCTAATAATGGCTACTGTTTTATCATCAGCTAATTTTATTGCCGTGCTAAGCCCTGCTAGACCACTTCCTATAATTACGACATTAAAATTTAACATATATAAGATTTAATACTTTATGAACTTTGTTAGGGTATTGTAGGTCAATTAATTAATCCAGAAGTGTTTTTTTAACTATTTATCGAAAGTAAAAAACATATGAACCAACTTAAAGTCGTTTCAAACTACAAGTCATTGTACAATGAGCCCATGGCGAAAGATAATGCAATGATTAATGAGGTAAGACCAGTAAACCCGGAGCGGGCTATTGATCAGAAGTTGGTGGAGAAAGCGCAAAAGGGCGATAAAAAAGCCTTCGGTCTTTTGGTAGAAAAGTACAACAAAAAACTCACGCGCTTGCTTTCACGTATGGTCAGAGATCAGTCTGAGATTGAGGATATCGTTCAAGATTCCTTCATCAAGGCATACCGAGCCATCAATAATTTTAGGGGCGATAGTGCTTTTTATACATGGCTTTATCGCATCGGGGTTAATACGGCAAAAAATCATTTAGTGTCACTTGGACGACGACCTAAAGCAATGGATAATCTAGAGATAGAGGATATTGAAAATTTTGAAGATGGTCATGAAATGAGGAGTCTTGAAACACCAGAAAACTCTATGATGACGAAAGAAATAGTTGTCATGGTCAACCAAACAATTGAAATGCTCCCTGATGATTTGAGGCAAGCAATAACCCTTCGAGAGATGGATGGATTGAGCTACGATGAAATAGCTGCCATTATGGAATGCCCAATCGGTACGGTGAGGTCTAGGATATTTAGAGCTAGAGAAGCTATTTCAGAAAAACTAAAACCATTAATAGAAACAACTAGCAAGCGCTGGTAAATTTAACGTAAAGGAATTATACGATTTATGTCAGAAAAAATATCATCATTGTTTGATAATGAGGTGGAACAAAAAAACCTTGATAAAGAAATTAGCGCTTTATCAGCTAAATCCGGTGTTGAGCGTCATTGGAAATATTACCAGGTAGTTCGTGATGTACTCCAAAATAACTATACTTCATCGCCCGATCTTAGCGCTAGAATTATGGATGCTATTGATAAAGAGCCAACCCAAATTAGTGGCTTTCCGCAAAATTCAAACACAGCCTCGGCTATAGCTTCACCTTTAATGCCATGGAAAATTTTGGCTTATGGGTGTGCGTTTTTGGCTGTTGCGGGGATATTGATGATAAATGTGCCAAAGGTTAGCTATGATGAGCCAGTTCAGCTAGTACAAGAAGACATTCCGGTTGAATTCATGGAAAAGCATTACGCCACTACGGCATTAAATGCTAATTACTTCATCAAAGCTCAACTAGTAGCAAAAGACTAAATGATGCGTAAGTTTTTTTTTCTTGCACTTATTTGCTTAAGTGTAACGAACATAGCCGTTGCAATTGAAGATCCATGGAAGATTTTGGTGGACGCACATCAAGCATCAAAGACGCTGAATTATCAAGGTATATTCCACTTAAAAAATTTCAAAGAAATTCAGTCTATGGAGATTACCCATGCTATGCATGGCCAAGACGAATATACGCGTATGACTTTAATGGATGGCGAGCCAGGGGAGCTGTTATCCCACGGTAAAAATACTTTTGTTTATCATTCGAATGAGAATAATGTGGTCATCCAGAAAAGAGCGCACCACCATCTTTTCCCTTCAGTTTTACCAAGCTCGCCGGAAAATTTAAAAAAGGTTTACACCTTAAGCTTTGGTCAGGTGCAGAGAGTAGCGGATAGGATGGCTCAGATGCTCATACTTATTCCCAAGGATGACTTTCGTCACCAATACCATTTTTGGATTGATCAGGAGACTGCTTTACCGCTAAAAATGATTGTTAGTAATAAATCAAATGAAGTTATTGAGCAAGCCTCATTTATCAAGCTAAAGATCATTGGCGCGGAGAAAGATCTATCCTGGTTTAAGCCAAGGATTGATTTATCAAAAGAGTATGTAATGGATGAGAAAGAAGAAGTCATCTTGCCTGGATTAAAGTTTTGGACTTTTCGAAAAGTCCCCAAGGGTTTCTCAGAAATGAACGCAACGGCAACGCGCAACAAAGAAATTAACGTCTTAAGCCATCATCTTATATACTCTGATGGACTATCTTATATTTCGGTTTTCATTCAGCCTGTTCAAACTGGACTTAAACCCAAAGTAGGCAGTATTTCTATGGAAGGAACCAATGTATCGGCAACTTACTATAGGGGTTACCAGGTAATGGCTGTGGGGACCGTACCAATGAGTACCTTAGAAAGCTTTACTAAATCAATTTCGTTCTAAACTAAAAAAATATGATTGAAGAGCAGGCGTTAGTAATTTATGAAGAAGGAGACCAGGTTTCGGTGGAAATAATGCGCACCAAACCTTGTGGTTTATGTGGGCAAACGCAAGGCTGTGGCAACAGTATTTGGGGAAAGATTTTTTCTCATAAAAGAAATAAGCTATCAATTAAAAATAATGTAGGCGCCAAGGTTGGTGACAGGGTCATGCTTACGATTGAAGAAAGCTATCTACTAAGATCGTCATTGCTATTATATGGTCTCCCTTTGTTGTTTCTATTTATGGGCATGGTATTTATGGATACAATGGTGCAAAAAAATAATGACTTATTGGTTCTAGTAGGGGGAATTTTTGGGATGCTGGTTGGCATTATATTGGTAAAATTTTTAGCACTTAAGAATCATGAACGACTTTATAAAGAAGCAATGATCACTAAAATTTAAAACATATTAATTCAAGGATAAAGTGGAATGAAATTTTTAATGCAAGTATTGTTGGCCTTAGGTTTTTTTATACACACCATTTCTGCAGTAGAGCTTCCTGATTTTACTGTTCTCGCTGAGGAACAAGGGAATAAAGTGGTCAATATTAGCTCCATTGTTGAGAGGGTTAATAATCAAAATAATATTCCCTTTCAAGATGAAAGAATGCAGGAATTTTTCAAACGATTTGGCATACCAAATATACCCGGTGTTCCTCCCCAAGGAAATTCTCAAGAGCCAGAAGAGCGAGTGAATGGGACCGGCTCTGGTTTTATTATAGAAAGTGATGGCTATATTATTACCAATGCGCATGTGGTGGCTCAAGCCGACTCTGTACTAGTAAAGCTCGCAGACAAAAGAGAATTTAAAGCAGAGATTCTAGGTGTCGACAGGAGGACAGATGTCGCGCTATTAAAAATAAAAGCAAAAAATCTCCCAAAAGTTAAGTTTGGTAACCCAGAAAAAATAAAAGTAGGGCAATGGGTTGCTGCTATTGGCTCGCCTTTTGGACTGGAAAATACCATGACTGTGGGTGTAGTAAGCGCCAAAGGAAGAGCGTTACCCCAAGAGAACTTCGTTCCCTTCATTCAAACTGATGTGGCGATTAACCCCGGAAACTCGGGAGGACCATTATTTAACACTGACGGAGAGGTTATTGGAATTAATTCCCAAATCTATAGCCGTACCGGAGGTTATATGGGGCTATCCTTTGCAATCCCAATTGATGTTGCAATCAATGTGGCGGAACAGCTAAAGAAAAATGGAAAAGTCATCCGCGGTTGGCTGGGTGTTGCTATTCAAGAAATTACAGAGGACCTTTCAGAGTCTTTTGGTATGAAAGATACCCGCGGTGCATTAATTGCGATGGTAGAGAAGGATTCTCCTGCAGAGAAGGGCGGCATTCTTCCTGGCGACGTAATATTGAAATTCAATAACAACCCTTTGGATTCCTCGTCAGATTTACCTAAGTTTGTTGGGACTACCAAGCCGTTAAGTGAGGTGCCTGTTGAAATCTTAAGAAAAGGAAAGAAAGTCACTCTTTCCATTAAGGTTGGTGAGATGCCTAACGAAGAAATGAAAGTCGCTGGAAATAAAGGTCCAGTTAAAGAGGTTAATCGAATCGGTTTATCATTACGTGAATTAACTGAAGAGGATCGAAAAAGTCTTAACGGAAGAAATGGTTTGCTGGTGTTAGAAGCTAAAGGTCCTTCCATTTCATCTGGCATCAGAGCTGGAGATGTTATCTTGGCTCTTAATAATACAGCAGTCCAATCGATGGCGTCATTCAATAAAGATATTCGAAAGGTACCTAAAGGAAAAACAATCGCTTTGTTGATTTATCGTAATGGCGATACTTTATATATACCAGTAAAAGTTACCGACTAAAATATTCTGTATGGATGAGTAAACTTTGCTGTAAAATAATCAGATTGAAAGGCGCGTGTCGCGCCTTTCTTCATTTTTAGCAAGCGGCAAAATCTATTTAAAACATGATGAACAAGATAAGAAACTTTTCGATTATTGCTCATATTGATCATGGAAAATCTACCCTTGCAGACCGCATCATTCAGCATTGCGGGGGCTTAACTGATCGTGAGATGGACTCCCAAGTCCTCGACTCTATGGATTTAGAGAGGGAGAGAGGAATTACCATTAAGGCGCAAACGGTAACCCTCAAATACCAAGCTCGAGATAAAGAAATTTACACGTTCAATCTGATTGATACCCCTGGCCATGTGGACTTTACTTACGAGGTCAGCCGCTCTTTGGCTGCTTGTGAAGGTGGTATTTTGGTTGTCGATGCATCTCAAGGCGTAGAGGCACAAACGGTAGCTAATTGTTATACGGCACTAGACCAAAATATCGAAGTTTTTCCTGTGCTCAATAAAATTGATTTAGCATCGGCAGAACCTGAACGTGTAAAGAAAGAAATTGAAGATGTTATTGGTATTGATGCAAGCGATGCTATTCCTTGTTCTGCTAAAACAGGGCAAGGTGTTGTGGACATTTTAGAAGAGGTAGTGCGTCGTATCCCGGAACCCAAAGGATCAGCATCAAAGCCACTTAAAGCATTAATTATTGATGCGTGGTTTGATAACTATGTTGGGGTCGTTATGCTTGTCAGAGTCTTTGATGGTGAGATTAGGGCAAAAGATAAAATTCATTTAATGGCTACGAAAGATGAACATTTATGTGAACAGGTAGGTATTTTTACTCCTAAACCACTGATAAAAGACTCTTTAAGCGCTGGTGAGGTAGGCTTTATTGTTGCCGGCATTAAGGAGCTGACTAGCGCAAAAGTAGGGGATACCGTTACCTTAACTAAAGACAAAGCGCTTCAGCCACTCCCCGGCTTCAAGGAGATTAAACCCCAAGTTTTTGCCGGACTTTATCCAATCGAATCGAACCAATTTGACGCCTTACGAACGGCGTTAGAAAAGCTGCAATTAAACGATTCGTCGCTCGCATTTGAGGCAGAAAATTCTACCGCTCTAGGCTATGGATTTAGATGTGGATTCTTAGGTCTGTTGCATATGGATATCATCCAAGAGCGTCTTGAGAGAGAGTATGAGATGGAGCTCATTACGACTGCTCCAACGGTTGTGTATGAATTATTATTAAAAAATGGACAGAAATCTTTCATTGAAAATCCTTCACGACTACCGGATCTTTCAACTATTGAGGAGATTAGGGAGCCTATCATTCAACTCAATATTTTGTTGCCACATGATTATGTCGGTCCTGTCATGACCTTAACCAATGGTAAGCGAGGCATACAGAAAAATATGCAATACATGGGGCGTCAAGTAATGTTAAGTTATGAGATTCCTTTAAATGAAGTGGTATTAGATTATTTCGATAGACTAAAATCTGTGTCTAGAGGTTATGCTTCTATGGATTATGAATTCTTAGAATTTCGTGCGGCGGATTTAGTGAAACTGGATATTATGGTGAACGGAGAGCGCGTGGATGCGCTTTCGCTAATTGTGCACAGAGCTAATAGCTTGTATCGAGGAAGAGAATTAGCCTCTAAAATGCGGCAATTAATTCCCCGTCAAATGTTTGATGTGGCTATTCAGTCGGCAATTGGAGCCAATATTATTTCAAGGGAGACGGTTAAGGCCATGCGAAAAAATGTATTGGCCAAATGTTATGGCGGGGACGTCAGTCGTAAAAGAAAGTTATTAGAAAAACAAAAAGCAGGAAAGAAAAGAATGAAGCAAGTGGGTAACGTTGAGATTCCTCAGGAAGCCTTTTTAGCAATTTTACAGGTAGATGACAAATGATTTTTGCAGCAATTCTTATGGCAGCAACCTTTATTACCGGGATCATATGGGTGGTTGATAAAGCATTTTTAAGTAAAGGGAAGCATAAAAATAATAAATTAGTCGATGGCATAAAAGGGTTTTTTCCCGTGCTTTTGGCGGTATTTCTCATTCGATCATTTATGGTTGAGCCATTTAAAATTCCTTCAGGGTCTATGATGCCAACTCTTATTGCTGGTGATTTTATTGCGGTCAATAAGTTTAGCTATGGTTTAAGACTTCCTGTTTTTAATAAAATGATTTTACCGTTAAGCCTTCCAGAGCGTGGCGATGTTTTTGTGTTTCATTACCCCAAAGACCCCAGTATTGATTACATCAAAAGGGTTATTGGTTTGCCTGGGGATGAGATTCGTTACGAAAATAAAAGTTTATTTATTAACGGAGTTGAGGCTAAACAAACATGGGTGGGTGATTACAATTACTTCATGAGGGAATCTCAGCCTATGATAGCTAAGGAAATGCGCGAGACTCTTGGATCAGTCGATCATACTATTCTTATTCATGAGATCCCAGATGAAAATTATCGCTTTACTGTGCCGCTAGGACATTATTTAGCTATGGGAGATAACCGTGATAACTCCTCCGATAGTCGTGTGTGGGGATTTGTCCCAGAGGATTACTTAGTCGGGAAAGCGTTTATGATTTGGCTAAATTTTGATCAATTTTCCCGTATCGGAAATTGGATCAAGTAGCGTCATGAATCCTAACCAGATCGAGCAAATCGAATCAATCCTAGGGTATACCTTTAAAGATAAAAGCCTTATCAAACAAGCACTAACCCACAGAAGTGCTAAGGGTGAGAATAACGAGCGATTAGAGTTTCTTGGAGACGGCCTATTAAATTTTATTGTTGCGGAATTGCTCTATATGAAGTTTCAGCAACTATCAGAGGGAGATTTGAGTCGGCTTCGTTCGCAGTTAGTCAAAGAATCTACGTTAAGTGATATAGCAAAAAAGCTCACGATCGGTGAATTTTTATTACTCGGAGAGGGTGAGTTAAAAAGTGCAGGATGGAGAAGACCGTCAATTTTAGCGGACAGTCTTGAAGCGGTTATCGCAGCAATTTATTTGGATGATGGCTTAGATAAAGCAAGATGGTTTATCGAAACGAGGTTTAGCGAACATATCATGACCATCGACCCGAATAAAATCCATAAAGATGACAAGTCGCTACTGCAAGAATTTTTGCAAGGAAAAAAAATAGATATTCCCGAATATACCGTTATTAAAATTGATGGCGAGCCACATGCCCAGATATTTGAAGTGAAATGTCATATAACTAAATTAAATATAGAGGAGATAGGGAAAGGCCCTAGCCGAAAAATTGCTGAGCAAAATGCTGCTAATCTGGCATTGGTCTCCCTGGGAAAAATAAATGGATCATAAAACTCAATGTGGAACCATCGCGATTGTTGGCCAGCCGAATGTGGGAAAGTCAACTTTACTAAACTATTTTGTCGGGACCAAGCTAAGTATTACGTCACGTAAAGCTCAAACTACCCGGTATCAATTACTTGGTATCCATTCAACCAAAGATACACAATATATCTTTGTCGATACCCCTGGGTATCAATTAAAACATTTAAATATGCTTAATCGTGGCCTCAATAAAACGGTTCAGCAGGCACTAAAAGAAGTGGATGTCATTTTATTTTTGATTGAACCTGGGGTGCTCGACCAAACCGATCTAAAAATTCTCAGCATGATTCCTGAGGCAACTCCGGTAGTGCTTGCTATTAACAAAGTGGATTTATTGAAAGATAAAAATAAGTTACTTGGATACATAAAAGAGCTGGATGGACTAGGGCGATTCCAAACGATAGTGCCTACTAGTGTGAAAAAATCAAATAATCTAGAACCATTAATGCTGGCATTAAAACCCTTTTTACCCGAACAAGAATTTATTTTCAAAGAAGATGAATTAACCGATAAAAATGAACGATTTTTAGCTGCTGAAATTGTACGCGAAAAAGTATTTCGGTTGACGGGACAAGAGTTACCCTATTCTATAGCGGTAGAAATAGAAAAGTTTGAACAAGTGGATGGTATACGTAGAATTTTTGCAGCCATTATTGTCGATAGAGATACGCATAAACCCATGATAATTGGTAAAAATGGAAAACGATTAAAAGAGATTTCAACGACATCGCGTATGGATATGGAAAAACTATTTGGCAGCAAGGTCTGGCTGGAGATATGGGTGAAAGTCCAAAAGGGCTGGGCTGATGATCAAAGGGCACTGAAGTCCTTGGGTTTGTAATGTTATGGCAGGTACTTCTAAAAAAGAAAATCAAAATATCTACATCCTCCATACATACCCTTTTAAGGAAACAAGCTTGATTGTGGAGATGTTGTCCAAGGAATTTGGACGTATAGCAGTTGCCGCTAAAGGAGCCAGGCGACCAAGGTCATCGCTACGCGGCATGTTACTTCCCTTCCAACCTTTGCAGGCAACATGGTCAGGGCTCAATGAGCTAAAGACCTTGCACAGCATTGAGTGGAGCAATCAATTTTTATCGATTGATGGAGACGCATTAATTTGTGGTTTTTATCTCAACGAACTGATGATGCGACTTCTTCCTAAAGACGATCCCCATCCAATATTGTATGACTATTATCATCAAGCCATTTTAGACCTATCAGACCATAAAGGATTAAGTGTTACCCTTCGACGTTTTGAGCTAAGATTATTACAAGAGCTGGGTTACCAGGTACCGCTAAAAAATGATATACATGGACAAACTATTCATTTGGATAAAACCTATATTTATCGAGCAGACTCAGGACCTTTTGAAGGTAAAGCTTCTGCAGGAAGTATTGAGGTATTAGGTAAAACGTTAATTAATATGGCTGACGATAACTATGAAGACCCTCTCACAGAAAAACAAAGCAAACAGCTTATGCGCTATCTTATTAATCATTATATAGGCGATAAACCATTGCACTCGAAGCAATTGTTTATGGCTGCCGGAGAGTAGACCATTGAAGCTAGGCGTTAATATTGATCACATCGCAACCATCAGACAGGCCAGGGGCACTACTTACCCAAGCATAATAAAGGCAGCATTAGCAGCGGAAATGTCGGGGGCTGACAGCATCACTCTCCACCTAAGAGAGGACAGGAGGCATATGCAGGATGCTGACTTATGGGCGCTTAAGCCTTTGCTTCAAACCAAAATGAATTTAGAGCTAGCACCTACAGCGGAGATGATTGGTATTGCCTTGGACCTTACCCCTGAGGATGTGTGTTTTGTTCCTGAGCGAAGAGAGGAAAGGACAACGGAGGGAGGGCTAGATGTGATTGGCCAATACCCAACAATTCATGCTGCCGCTCATAAACTCATGGACGCTGGCATTCGTGTTTCTTTGTTTATAGCTCCCTGCCTAGATCAAATTCAAAAAGCCATTGACATGCACATTCCAGTAATAGAAATTCATACAGGTCATTATGCTGAACTGGAAGATGAGGACCTTCGTAAAGCGGAGCTGCAACACATAAAAAAAGCTATTGATTTTGCAGTTTCTCATGGTTTAGTGGTCAATGCTGGTCATGGCTTACATTATGAGAATGTTCAAGAGATAGCAGCAATCAAAGGTATTGACGAATTAAATATCGGCCATGCGATTGTGGCGGAAGCATTATTTGTTGGCTGGGAACATGCCATTAAAAGAATGAGAGCCATTATTACCGAGGTGTCTGGCTCATGATTTTTGGTATCGGTACAGATGTCGTGGAGGTTATTCGCATTAAGGAGTCGCTAGACAAATTTGGCGATAAATTAGCGCAAAAAATTTTGACGCACGAAGAAATAGCGGCCTACCAAGCATCGTCTCGAAAAGAAAACTTTTTAGCTAAACGTTTTGCTGCAAAAGAAGCATTCTCTAAGGCTTTAGGAACCGGATTGCGAGGGGAGGTTAATTTGCAAGCCATCACAGTGGTTCATGATGGCATGGGTAAACCATGTTTTCGATTTAATGCGCAGGTTTCCTCAATCTTAAACCAGCATAAAATTAGCCAACAACACCTTTCCATATCGGATGAGAAAAATATTGCCGTCGCTTTTGTGGTACTGGAAAAAGTATGAGCAAACCCGGCCTTGATTTAGCTAGGCGCTTTGGAGGTATCGCCCGTTTATACGGTAAAGAGCAACTGCGCGTCTTTGAGCAAAGCCATGTATGTGTTGTGGGTATTGGTGGAGTGGGATCGTGGGTTGCAGAGTCACTGGCGAGACATGGCATCGGCCACATCACCTTAATTGACATGGATCACTTAGCAGAATCTAATATTAATCGGCAGATTCATGCCCTTGATTCCACTATGGGGGCATCTAAAGTGATCGCTATGCGCGACCGATTGGTCGACATAAATCCTTCAATTAAGGTAGAGATAGTCGATGACTTTTTAACAGAGACAAATATTGCTAACTACATTCACTCAGGACTTCACTTTGTTATCGATGCCATTGATCAGACAAAAGTAAAAATTGCATTAGCGCAGCATTGCCTTAAAGAAAACCTACCTTTACTCATGACGGGTGGCGCAGGTGGGCGAACGGACCCAACAATTATACAAATAGCCAATCTGGATAAAACGTTCGGTGACCCTCTGCTAGCAGGTATTCGCAAGCACTTCAATAAGGAAAAGCGTGAGAATGGCCAGCGCATTACTATACCCACTGTTTTTTCTCCTGAAGCGGTCATTAAGCCAGAAATTTGTGAGGAGGGTGACAGCCTTGTCGGGTTAAATTGTGCCGGATATGGTTCCAGCCTCAACGTGACAGCTACATTTGCATTTGTTGCGGTGTCTTACGTCTTAAAAAATCTTTCTTAAAATCTATTGAAATTTACGTTTGTGACCCCATTATAGTTTCAATCAATTGAATTAATTTAACTATAGGAATGTGATTTTATGACTACCAAAAAAGAAACCTTAAATTTTCAAACGGAAGTAAAACAGCTGCTTCACCTCATGATTCACTCGCTATATAGCAACAAGGAAATAGCTATTCGTGAGCTGGTTTCTAATGCAAGCGATGCTTCTGATAAATTG
The DNA here is from genome assembly GCA_002384685.1 of Methylophilales bacterium UBA4017. Classification (GTDB taxonomy): domain Bacteria; phylum Pseudomonadota; class Gammaproteobacteria; order Burkholderiales; family Methylophilaceae; genus BACL14. The sequence goes on from DGAZ01000035.1 coordinate 22,877, forward strand.
CGATTCGAAGCACTCAATAATAATGACTTGTATGAAGGTCAACCGGAACTCAGCATCCAGGTTGATTTCGATAAGGATAAAAGAACGGTCACTATTAGCGATAACGGTATTGGGATGGATAGGGATGAAATTATCGGAAATATCGGCACTATCGCGCGCTCAGGTACAAAAGAATTCTTAGGGAAATTATCCGGTGATCAGGCTAAGGATGCTCATCTTATCGGTCAATTTGGCGTAGGATTTTATTCAGCCTTCATCATTGCCGAGGATGTGACATTAGAGACGAGAAAAGCAGGCGAAAAACAAGGTTTTAGATGGCAATCTAAAGGGGATGGAGAATTTAGCATTGAAGATATTAAGAAAGAAAGCCGAGGAACTACTGTAACTCTTCATCTAAAAAAAGACGAAGACGAATTTCTAGATAATTGGCGTCTAAAAGAGATTATTAAAAAGTATTCCGACCATATAACCCTTCCTATTGTTATGAAAAAGACGGACTTTAAAGATGGTGAGTCAATCAAAACTGATGAAGACGAGACCATTAATAACGCGTCAGCAATTTGGGCAAAGAATAAAAAGGATGTGAAAGCCAAGGAATACCAAGAGTTTTATAAGAGCTTAACCTTCGATAACGACGAGCCTTTAGCTTATTTCCATAACCGAGTAGAGGGAACGCAGGAGTACACCTCCTTGCTATACATTCCTAGCAAAGCACCTTTTGACCTTTATGATCGCGAGCGAGGACTGGGGGTCAAGCTGTACGTAAAGCGCATCTTTATTATGGAGGCAACAGAAAAACTCATGCCTCAGTACCTACGATTCATTAAGGGGGTAATCGACAGTAATGACCTCCCATTAAATGTGTCAAGAGAGATTCTCCAAGACAGCAGGCAAGTGGAGTCTATTAAGTCGGGCACAGTGAAAAAAGTGCTTTCCTCTTTAGAGGATATGGCTAAGAAAAAGCCAGAAGATTATAAGGTATTTTGGAAGGAGTTTGGCCGCGTGTTGAAAGAAGGTCCTGCAGAGGACTTTGCAAATAAAGATAAGATTGCAAAATTATTAAGATTTTCAAGTACTTATGACGAGAGTGATGACCAGAGCGTGTCGCTGCAAGACTATGTTGAGCGCATGAAGCCAGAGCAAGAGAACATTTACTTCATTACCGCTGATTCTTACAGTGCAGCGAAAAATAGCCCGCATCTGGAAATTTTCAAGAAGAAAAAGATTGAAGTGCTCGTTCTCGGAGATCGTGTAGACGAGTGGATGGTCTCTTACCTTACTGAATTTGATGGGAAAAAATTGCAATCGATTGCAAAAGGTGACCTGGATTTAGGAAAGTTAGAAGGGGAAAGTGAGAAGGAAGAGAAGAAAAAAATAGAAGAAAAAGCAAAAACTTTGGTGGAAAGTATCAAGAAATCATTGGGTGATAAAGTGAAAGAGGTAAAGGTTACCCATCGACTCACTGACTCTCCATCATGCTTAGTGGTTGGGGAGCATGATATCTCAGGTAATCTAGAGCGTATACTTAAAGCAGCAGGGCAAGACACGCCTAACGTGAAGCCCGTATTGGAAATCAACCCTACCCACAGCTTGATTAAGAAATTAGAATCTTTTTCTGGGTCAGCAGACTTTGATCGTTATGCTTCGGTTATCTTTGATCAGGCCGTTTTGGCAGAGGGTGGTCAGTTGAATGACCCCGTCCAATACGTCAAAAATATCAATGATTTATTAGTGAAAGCATAAATTTAAATAAAAACTGAGATTATGTTTGACATGGTTTAAATGGCTTGATATAGTCTCGCGTCTTTCACATATTGTGTGGAAAATTTGTACGATTAAGTTGGTTTTGAAAGTTAGTAAGAAGTTGTATTTATGCCTCTTGAGGCGAATTTAAATAACAAATTCTTATTGACACTATTCAGAAAAAGGTGCTATAGTCCTCCCTCTTTGCGTCATGTACGTAAAAGCAGCGAAAATTTCGTTGAAATTCGATCGCGGGGTGGAGCAGTCTGGCAGCTCGTCGGGCTCATAACCCGAAGGTCACAGGTTCAAATCCTGTCCCCGCAACCAATGATCGAAAACAGCTCTTTAACAATTTAACAACTGATAAGTGTGGGTGCTTATAGACGAGGTCAAAATTAAGTGTTGATTTATCAAGACTTAAGACTCAAAAATAAGTGCTTACGCAAAATTTGTAACAAGACCACACTGGTTATTTATAACCAGTTAACCTTGAAATGAATTTGAGTATATAAAAGCACAAAGCGATACAAAATACCCTTCTAATTTATTAGAGGGGTAAGTAAAAGTTAGAGATTAAACTGAAGAGTTTGATCCTGGCTCAGATTGAACGCTGGCGGAATGCTTTACACATGCAAGTCGAACGGCAGCATGGAGAGCTTGCTCTCTGATGGCGAGTGGCGAACGGGTGAGTAATATATCGGAACGTGCCTAGTAATGGGGAACAACTAATCGAAAGGTTAGCTAATACCGCATACGACCTACGGGTGAAAGCAGGGGATCTTCGGACCTTGCGTTACTAGAGCGGCCGATATCTGATTAGGTAGTTGGTAGGGTAAAGGCCTACCAAGCCGACGATCAGTAGCTGGTCTGAGAGGACGATCAGCCACACTGGAACTGAGACACGGTCCAGACTCCTAC
>DGAZ01000019.1:0-6987 GCA_002384685.1 Methylophilales bacterium UBA4017
AACCACTTTGCTAACGCGCCAATATCAAACTAAAAAGGGGGAGACAAATTATGAGCTCCCCCTTCTTATAAATCTGGAGCGGGAAACGAGGTTCGAACTCGCGACCTATACCTTGGCAAGGTATCGCTCTACCAGCTGAGCTATTCCCGCATTGCGAAGGCAGTATTTTAGCTTTTTTTTGGTCCATGTCAATTAATGACTTAATAAATTCTCAGCACCTCTACAATTTCATTGCAGCTCTCAAATAAAACCCCATTGAAACTATCGTTAAAATTGCAGCTAAATTTATTAAAATTTCACCAATAAGTGATATTGGAATAAACATTAGATTATCGAAGTAAAGTAAACATATAATTGCTGCCATTTGAAAGCCGGTTTTTAGCTTTCCAATATATGCTACAGCAAGCCCCCCAGGCTTACCGATGGTTGCCATCCATTCTCTAAGAGCACTTATAGCAACTTCTCTACCAATAATTATCAGGGCTATAATACTATTGACACGATCTAAATCCACCAACAATAATAATGCTGCGATAACAATTAATTTATCTGCAACAGGATCAATAAATGCCCCAAAATTAGATGTTTGATTGAGCTTTCTTGCCAGGTAGCCATCAAGCCAATCTGATATTGCTGCCAGAACAAAAAGAAAGGTAGCCCACATATTTTTTTGATGTATATCAAGGTAGGGCTCAGGTAAATAAAAAACAAGCACCAGACAAGGGATTAATGCAATTCGAAAGTAGGTAATAATATTTGGTACGTTATAAACCATAAGTATCCTTGAATCATTTAATGAAAAAAACTAAATATTTTTTCAGCTAATCGAGCATTAATTCCTTCCACAAGCATTAATTCCTCGATAGGTGCTTTTTTGACACCATCTAGACCTCCGAAATAAACCAATAAACTTTTTCTTTTTTTAGCTCCAATACCTTCTACTTCCTCAAGCGATGAGGACATTCGATTTTTCGCTCGCTTAGCTCTATGTCCAGTTATGGCAAACCGATGTGACTCGTCTCTAATGTGTTGGATCAAATGATAGCCTAAGTCTTCAGAGTTTACTGTATCAAGAACCCTGCCCTCACTAAGAATAAGCTTTTCCTTCCCAGCCTTGCGGTCAGCCCCTTTGGACACGCCCACTAAAAATATATCGGTTATACCGCTATCTTCCATTATTTTTTTAGCTATCCCAAACTGACCTTTTCCTCCATCTATTAAGACAAGATCTGGTTTGACCGCATCTTCTTCGGCCATTCTCTTAAATCTTCTCTCCAAAACATCCTTCATAGCACCGTAATCATCTCCTGGAGTAATGTTCTTTATATTATACTTTCTGTAATCTTTATTTTGCATTTGGTATTTATCATAGACAACGCATGACCCAACTGTAGATTCGCCCATAGTATGGCTAATATCATAGCATTCGATGCGATTAACATGGTCTGGCAAACCTAGTAATGCTCTCAATGCCAATAATCGCTCTACTTGGCTGGCTTGCTCATTATTTTTTTGTTCGAGTGAGATTTGTGCATTTTTCTTCGCCATTAACACCCAGTTTTTTTTGTCACCTGTGAGCCTGGATAGCAACCTTACTTTACCGTATTGTTTTATTGTAAAAAAATCTTTTACCAGATCATTACTAACTTTCTTTTCCGTTACTATAACTGGCGGAGGTTTGTGTAAATCATAATATTGGGTAATAAAAGTCTCCACAATACTGTTTTCTATATGGCCATCATGATTTTTAGGGAAAAATGTTTTGTCTCCCAGGTGTCTTCCACCTCGAATCATTACCACGTTTGCACATATTTTTCCTGCTGATTCGGCAAACGCTATAATATCTGCGTCGTTCTCACTAAAATCACTCACAAATTGTTTTAATCTTACCTGCCTTAAACTTTGGATCCTATCTCTAAAAATTGCTGCTCTTTCGAAGTTAAATACCTCGGAATGCTCGTTCATTTTTTTTGTCAGATTGCCAATAACCTCACTATCTTTTCCATCAAGAAATAAATTGGCTTGATTTACATCACCTCTATATTCACTTTCTTCAATAAGGCCTACACAGGGAGCAGTGCATCTTTTTATTTGATGCTCCAAACATGGTCTAGTGCGATTATTAAATACGGAGTTCTCGCAAGTTCTTAACATAAAAACTTTTTGAAGCAATTGCATGCTTTGCCTTACGGCGTTAGAGTTTGGAAAGGGTCCAAAATACTTCGTATCTTTTTTTTGAATCCCTCTATGAAATCTAATTCTTGGATACTTATCTCCAGTTATCGCGAGGTAAGGATAAGATTTATCATCACGAAAAATTACGTTATATCGAGGCATAAAAGATCGAATCATATTATTTTCAAGTATCAATGCTTCAGCTTCTGTATTGGTGACAGTGAATTCAATGCTTGCAATATTGCCAACCATCAAACGTGTTCTAGGGCTTGGTTGAGTTTTATTAAAATATGACAGGACTCTTTTCTTTAAATCCTTAGATTTTCCAATATAAATAATATCCCCTGCTTTGTTAAGCATCCGATACACGCCCGGTAGGTTTGGGAATTTTTTTACATCATCTTTTACATTCTCGCTCACAATTAACCTAGCAAGCTACCTCCAATTGCCCAGTCCTCAGTCTTTACCTCTTCAAAAACTATATATGTATAGGATGCTGGTTTATTTGCGACTCGCTGCATTACCTCCGTCATCTCTTGGGCAATCTGCTTTTTTTGATCTTTGTTTAATATTCCTGCTAACTTCACATTGATGAATGGCATTTACTTCTCCTTTTCTTTCTTTATGTTTGAAAAAATATTGCAAAACATAGCTTTGGTCAGCCGCTTTGTTTGCGTGTTGTAACGACTGCAATGGTAGCTATCATATAAAATTAATCCATTTGGAAGTATATGTCGATAACCATGTGAAAATTTAAAATGGCTTCCTATCAGCCCTTGTGACTTTAGTATAGCGTTATGAGCTATAAGGCCTAAAGCTAAAAGTATTGACCCTGCTCTGAGTTCGTTAATTTCGCTGCTAAGAAATACATTACAATTATTAACCTCATCAGTTTTCGGTTTATTTTCGGGGGGGAGGCATTTCACGGCATTAGTAATTCTACAACCCGCTAACTGAAGATTATCATTGAATTCTGAATTTTTTTTGCTGGAAAAGCCGTATTCATATAATGTTTCGTAAAGCAGGATTCCAGCATGGTCTCCGGTAAATGGTCGTCCCGTTTGATTTGCTCCATGCATTCCTGGAGCCAATCCTACAATAAGAAGAAATGGATTTTTATCGCCAAAGCTGGGAACAGGTTTACAAAAATATTGGGGGTATTTATTTTTTGTGTCACTCAAAAACTTCTCTAATCGACTGCATTTTTTGCAATTAGGATCATAATTCATGGCAAAACTAATTTACCGGATTAATTTCAATAACTTTCCTGTCCTGATAGTCATCCATCATATTAAAGTTTAAGTATTGATAGATTTCACCCGCATTCTGATTTATCTTATCCGCCATAAGCGATAGGTATTCTTCTTTATTGGGTATATAGCCCAAAATAGAGCAAAAAGCTGCAAGTTCTGCAGAGCCAAGGTAAACCTGAGCGTCTTTACCCATGCGGTTATCAAAATTTCTTGTACTCGTTGAGAAAACATGAGCCTTGTCGTCAACTCTTGCCTGATTACCCATGCATAAACTACATCCAGGAATCTCTGTTCTAGCTCCCGCAGACTCAAACACTTTGTATACACCTTCTTTTTTAAGTTGCGATTCATCCATTCTTGTTGGTGGGGCAATCCACAGCTTTGCTTTTATTTTTCCTAATCCATCAATAACCTTAGCTGCTGCACGATAATGGCCGATATTGGTCATACAGCTTCCAATAAACACCTCATCAATCTTTGCGCTAGCTATCTCCGATAACATTTTAATATTATCAGGGTCGTTAGGACATGCAATCAATGGTTCAGTTATTTGGTTGAGGTCAATATTTAAAGTGTAGGCATAATGAGCGTCACTGTCTGGCTCTAATAATACGGGCTCCTCAAGCCAGCTTTTCATCTCCGCAATTCTTCTCTCAAGAGTTCTCGCGTCCTTGTATCCCTGGTCAATCATATGTTGCATTAATACAATGTTTGAATTCATAAACTCAATGATTGGCTCTTTATTAAGCCTAATCGTACATCCATTAGCCGACCTCTCTGCCGATGCATCAGAAAATTCAAATGCTTGCTCAACTTTTAAATCAGGTAAGCCTTCTATTTCCAAAATTTTTCCACTAAAAATATTCTTCTTTTGTTTGCCAATGGTCAACTCCCCTTGTTTGATTGCAAAGAAAGGTATTGCATTCACTAGGTCTCTTAAAGTTATGCCAGGTTGCATTTGCCCAGTAAATCTAACTAAAACAGACTCAGGCATGTCTAGAGGCATTATTCCAATAGCTGCGCCAAACGCAACCAGTCCTGAACCTGCAGGGAATGAAATTCCTATTGGAAATCTCGTGTGTGAGTCTCCTCCCGTACCGACGGTATCCGGTAATATCATTCTATTTAGCCACGAATGAATAACCCCGTCTCCAGCCTTCAAACTAACTCCTCCTCGACTACTCATGAAGTCAGGCAATGTATGTTGTAGTTCTAAATCTACTGGTTTTGGGTAAGCAGCGGTATGGCAAAAACTTTGCATAACCAGATCTGCGCTAAACCCTAAGCATGCTAACTCTTTTAGTTCGTCCCTAGTCATTGCTCCAGTAGTGTCTTGAGATCCTACTGTCGTCATTTTAGGCTCGCAGTAAACGCCAGGTCTAATACCTTCAACACCACAGGCTTTTCCTACAATTTTTTGAGCTAATGTAAATCCAGCATGGTTAGATTTATCCTGAGGGACTGAGGTAATAAATGCCTCTGATTTAGGCAAGCCCAAAGCAATACGTGATTTTTCTGTTAGCCCACGACCTATAATAAGAGGAATTCTTCCTCCTGCCCTTAATTCATCTAACAATGTGGTAGGGCTTAAATGAAAATTACATACTCGAGATTCATTCCTTAAGATGCTTTGGCTTTCTAAGTCAATTTTAATTTTATCGCCCATTTTAAAGGATGAAACATCACACTCAATTGGGAGCGCCCCTGAGTCTTCAGCCGTATTAAAGAAAATTGGTGCTATCTTGTTACCTAAAATAATACCGCCCGAGTGTTTATTGGGTATAAATGGTATAGGGTTTCCCATATGCCATTGGAGAGAATTGATAGCAGATTTTCGAGACGATCCTGTGCCAACAATATCTCCAACAAATACTAATGGTAGGCCTTGGCTTTTAAGTTTACTGATAATGTCTATGGCTTCTGGTGTTTTATTTTGCAACATTGATTTGGCATGCAGGGGAATATCAGCTCTTGACCAAGCCTCTTGTGCCGGAGATAGATCATCCGTATTTATTTCTCCGTCAGCTCTAAAAACAATTGCCTCAATAAATTTTGGAGAATTGTTTTTTTGATTAAACCAGTCCGCATCAGCCCATGACTGAATTAGTTGCGTAGCAAAAGTATTGCCAGCGAGATGAAGTTCTTCAACATCATAAAATGCATCAAAAATTAAAGTTATTTTAGAAAGGGCTTTAACGGCCGCATCAGCTTTATCAGTTTTTAGTAAATCAACTAGTGCCTGAACGTTATAACCGCCAAGCATTGTCCCTAGCAATTCAATTGCCTTAGCGCTTGTTATAAATGGTGATGATATTTTTTCAAGGGCAATATCGTTCAAAAAAGCTGCTTTAACGAACGCAGCCTGATCTACTCCAGCAGGAACTCGATTAATTAGCATGTCTAAAAGGTAATCTACATCTGTCGAACCTGGGCTTTTAATTAATCCTATTAGGCCCGCCGTTTGTTCAGCGCTTAATGGCAGAGGAGGTAAGCCACTTTTTGCTCTTTCTTGTATTTGATTTTTGTATTCTTCGAGCATGAATTTTATCCTAAACGTAATTTGTAACGCCTCTTAGGAGTGCTATTTTAAAGCAAAAAATATGTTTTCCCAAATATCGCCTCTCATTATATTTTTAATATAAGAGTTCGGTCTGCATTAATGTTTTTTGGGGTAAAATATACCCTTAAAAGCTTACAATATAATTATGACATTTTTACTCAATGCTTTATCTCCTGTTGACGGTCGATACTCAGACAAAGCTGACAGACTTAGGCCTATATTTAGCGAATATGGTCTAATCAAAAAAAGAGTAACTATTGAAGTTCAATGGCTTATTGCGTTAAGCAAAAATCAAGAAATTAAGGAAATTCCAATATTCTCAGACAAGACGCTGAAGAAGCTCAACGATCTCATTAACTCATTCGATGAGCAAGATGCACAGGCAGTTAAGGATATTGAAAAAACAACAAACCATGATGTTAAGGCTGTTGAGTACTGGATTAAGAATGCGCTTATTTCACAAGATGAGATTCAAGCAGTATCAGAATTTATTCATTTTGGCTGCACATCAGAAGACATTAATAACCTATCCTATGCATTAATGTTAAAAGAAGGTATTAATAATGTTGTCGTACCAGAAATTCAAAAAGTACAACAAAAGCTAACCGAAAATGCAATAAAATTTTCAGCCATCCCATTGCTTGCTAGAACGCATGGTCAAACCGCAAGCCCAACAACTCTAGGGAAAGAATTTGCTAATGTAGCTCAGCGTATTTCAAGACAATTAAACGGTCTTAGTAAGCAACAATTCCTTGGTAAAATGAATGGTGCTGTGGGTAATTTTAATGCTCATACCTCTGCGTATCCAGATGTTGATTGGAATACATTCTCTAAGACTTTTGTAACCTCTCTTGGCTTGGAATACAATGAATTCACCACACAGATAGAACCACATGACTTTATAGCTGAAATTTTTCATAATCTATTAAGAATTAACACGATATTAATTGATTTTAATAGAGATATTTGGAGTTATATCTCTTTAGGTTATTTCTCTCA
>DGAZ01000019.1:7074-19235 GCA_002384685.1 Methylophilales bacterium UBA4017
GGCAATCTAGGCCTATCCAATGCTTTGCTGAGTCATCTTGCAGAAAAATTACCAATCTCAAGATGGCAAAGGGATCTAACCGATTCAACAGTTTTAAGAAATATGGGGCTTACTCTAGCTTACGGACTGATTGCTTATCAATCTTGTTTAAAAGGTCTAAATAAACTAGTTGTAAATGAGAGTAAAATAAATCAGGACCTAGACAGCGCGTGGGAAGTTCTAGCTGAACCAATACAAACGGTAATGCGAAAAAATGGTATTGAAAATCCTTACGAAAAACTCAAAGACCTTACAAGAGGAAGTGAAATAATTACCCAAGAGGTATTACGTAATTTTATTGAAGGATTAGATATTCCTGCTGAAGATAAAACACGCCTATTAACGATGTCTCCACAAAACTATATAGGAATTGCAGCTATTCTTGCTAAAAAATCCTAATGTTAGAAATTCTCGTTCTTTATTATTCTAAAGGTGGTTCTGTCAAGGAGATGTCCAAAATTATTGCCAGAGGCATTAATTCAATTGATGGGGTTGAAGCAAAGTTAAGAACAGTGCCAGAAGTCTCGGCGCTTACCAAGCCCCTAGAAGATCAGATTCCTGAAAGTGGAGATTTGTATGCCAGCTTAATTGATCTAGAGCGCTGCCAAGGATTGGTGTTAGGAAGCCCTACCCGTTTTGGTAACATGGCAGCCCCTTTAAAATACTTTATAGACTCACTGTCTCCTTTATGGCTAAAAGGGACAATGGAAAATAAACCAGCATCAGTATTTACCTCTTCTGGCTCTATTCATGGAGGAAATGAAACAACACTTCTCACTATGCAATTGCCATTACTTCATTTAGGTATGCTGATTATGGGGGTTCCATATTCTACCCCTTCTCTTATTGCAACAAAATCCGGCGGGACCCCTTATGGAGCAAGCCATATAGGAGGTGACAACAATCAGAATGATCTAACAAGTGATGAAAAAAGTATTTGTTTTGCACAAGGCGAGCGCATTGCATTGTTAGTAAAAAAAATTAATGAGTAACAAACTCTTTTACATTGCGCTGTGCAGCCTAATTTGTTTGATTTTGCTAAATCTTGTATGGGAATTATTTTTTAATCCTTTTAATCCCAATGGGTCATGGATGGTGCTTAAGTCTTTAGTTCTTCTGACGCCTTTACTTGGAATATTAAAAAGGAATAGGCGTACTTTTCAGTGGTCAAGCATGGTAATTCTTCTATTTTTTGTTGAAGGTGTTGTTAGGTTTTATGCTGAATCAGGTTTATCAAAAAGCTTTGCGATGGGTGAAATTATCCTCACCCTAACATTCTTCCTTTCTGCAATTTTTTATTGTAAATATAATCGCTAATATGAAAATTTTAGTATCAAATGATGATGGGTATCATGCTCCTGGATTAACAATAATTGTTGAATACCTAAAAAAAATAGCGGAGGTGGTCGTTGTTGCTCCGGATAGAAATCGAAGCGGTTCTAGTAGTTCGCTCACATTAGATAAACCACTTTCAGTCAGCGAAATAAGTCCTAATCACTATATTGTAGATGGTACACCAACAGACTGTGTTCATCTTGCGCTAACTGGGCTACTAAAGTTTAAGCCAGATATGGTTATTTCGGGTATTAATGATGGTGCAAATATGGGGGATGATACGTTGTATTCAGGCACAGTTGCTGCAGCCATTGAAGGCTATACTATAGGAATTCCATCAATGGCAGTCTCTATGGCAAATCATAAGCCAAAACACTTTAAAACTGCAGCAATGGTCACAGTGGATTTAATTAATAAAATGAATGCTCAAGCAACTACAGAAACTCCCCTTCTTAATATTAATGTTCCAGATGTGCCGTATGATGAACTCAACGGCTTATTAATAACGAGACTGGGTAAAAGAAAGCAAGCTGATCCAATAATAAGCAGCCTAACTCCAAAGGGACAGAATATATACTGGATAGGTCCAGCAGGAGAGCCGAGTGACTGTGGCAAAGGTACAGATTTTTTTGCGGTTAAGGAAAACTATGTTTCAATATCCCCTATTCAAATTGATTTAACAAATCATAAATTAATCGAACATATGAGTGAATGGCTTAAGTAAATATTATGGATACTAAAAAAATAATTGCTCTGATTTTTATTATGTTTCTCTACAGTTGTGCTTCAAAAATTCCTGCCCCAGTAGAAACTCAAACCTATGAAAATAAACAACCCAGTGAAGACAAGGAAAATAAGGCCAGCTGTCCTGACGTATACAAACTTAAAAAAGGTGAAACATTGTTTAGTATTAGTATTAAGTGTGGGGTTAACTATAAAGATGTAGCTAGGGTTAATGGTTTAAGCAAGCCGTACCGTGTTAAAGAGGGAGATGAAATTAGATTTGATTTACTGAAAGAGCAATCAAGCGAAAAAACAATTGATGCACGTGAAGAAAGTATAGAAACCATCCCGTTTAATGAAAAAACATACGATATTGAGGCAGAAGAGTTTCAAGGTTATGGAACCCCCACCCTCATTAATGAGCCAAAAGTTATTCGAGAGGTTTATTCAAAACGAACACTGAAAGAAACTAGTGATATCGTATCTGCGAAAACAAAATTAGAAAAAACATGGTCATGGCCTACGGAAGGTGATATAGAAAAACCGTTTGACAGCAACAGCTCAACAAAGGGGGTAGAAATACTAGGGACTTTTGGCCAAGAGATAAAATCAGTATCCAAGGGTAAGGTAATTTATGCCGGTGAAGATCTTAAGGGTTACGGTCGCCTTATTATTATTAAACACGACAATGATTTATTGAGTGTGTATGGACATAATGAGGAAATATTTGTTCGAGAAGGACAAACTGTAGAAGCATTAGAAGCTATTGGGACAATGGGAAGCACAGGGGTTGATAGGGTCAAGCTGTACTTCGAAATTAGAAAAGGGGGACAATCTGTTGACCCCCTTTTGTATATTAATAAATAATATCGCTTAGTTTAATTCGCTATTTTCTTCTTTTTTATAAAAATCTTCCACCGTACTCATATCATAATCTTTTGCCCACTTAATTATCTCATCAAAAGCGGGGGCGCCAATTTCACCAACTTGGGCATGAATGCCGGCCTTATCTCTAATAACTAATAAGCCAGGTATTTTTTCTACCTGGAAATACTCACTGATCTCAGGATGTTTTTCTGTATCTACCATACCAAAGATTATATCAGGGTTATTCTTTGCGGCTGCTTCAAAAACTGGGGTAAATGCAACGCAAGGCTCACACCATGGAGCCCAAAAATCTACGATCACAAAACTATTTTCTTCAATAGTTTTCTTAAAATTATCTTTTGTTAATGTAACTAGATTGGTCATTTTTTTCCTTATTTTTTCCAAGTATTAATATTATAAACCTCTTCTAAAGGTTTGCGCTTTCTTGGCGTGATTTCTCGCTCCATCTGGAGTGCACTTATTTTTTTTTCTTCTAACATTTTTCCTACTGCAATAAATGAAAGTATATCAACATTGCTCGGAATAGCAGCTATATCTCTGGCTTTTTCTGAATCAAATCCTCCCATTTGGTGAGCACTTAAATTCATATAAGAAGCCTGTAGGCAAATATTTTCAGAGGCAGCGCCAGTATCATACTGGTTAAATCTGTTTGGTGCACCGTTATGTTGAAAGTTTTTATTGGCGCACACTAACACTAAAACGGAAGCATCCATTGCCCAATCCTGGTTTCCTACGGACAAACAATTAAGAGCTTTTGAAAAGGATGTTGCATCCTCCTTATTGAATAAAATAAACTTCCATGGCTGATCGCCAAAACAAGAAGGAGCCCATCTAGCTGCTTCAAAAAGCGAGTCAATAATTTCGGACGTTAGCATAAACTCTGGATCAAATGCCCTGGGACTCCATCTTTTAGCAATAACTTCATTGATGCCTACCTTGGTAATAGCTGGCTTTTGCATAAAATTCCCTTTATATTCCTAAAATTTAAAAGAAGTAATTAACTAGAGTGTTATTGTTACTCATAATTCAATTTTTGGTGCCAATTTATGGAAAAAAAATTCTTTAGCCTTAATTTCCTCTGATATGCAGAATTCCAATCAAAAATATTTTTTTATGCAAGAGGCCTTATCAATGGCCAAGAAATCCTATGATGATGACGAAGTTCCCGTAGGCGCGATTATTGTTAAGGATAATATTATTATTGGTAGAGGTCACAACCAATTAATCAGGAAAAATGATCCTACCGGCCATGCAGAAATTATAGCTATTAGAGACGCCGCACAATTTATTAGCAACTACCGGCTCATAAATTGTGACATCTATGTGACTTTAGAACCCTGTGCTATGTGTGCTGGTGCAATTTTTAACTCCCGTATTAAAAATCTTTTCTTTGGTGCTCATGATCCTAAAACAGGCGCATGCGAGAGCGTTGTAAATCTTGGATTTTTTAAAACATTAAATCATCACTGCCATATACATGGGGGGATCTTACAAGAAGAGTCAAAGAATTTATTACAAAAATTTTTTAAAGAAAAAAGGATAATTAAAACCGCTGTTAAATAACAGCGGTTTTAAAAGATCAATTAGTCTCTATTACCCATCAGCGCCATTAGCAAATGAAGTAAATTAACGAATAAGTTATAAATATTCATGTAAAGAGCTAATGTTGCCATAATATAATTCGTTTCACCGCCTCTAACTATACGATTAACATCATACAAAATGAAGCCTGAAAAAATCATCACAGCTATAGCTGAAATAGCAAGTGATGCAGCAGGAACTTGAAAAAACATATTAGCTAAAGATGCAAGAATTAACATGATTAGGCCGATCATAAGAAATTTTCCCATAAATGAGAAGTCTCTTTTAGACGTTTGTGCTATACCAGCTAGTACAAGAAATATAGCTCCAGTTCCACCGGCTGCCAAGCTCACAATCTGACCGCCATTACTTAGGCTGAAGGCTACCTGCAAAATTGGTCCCAGCATCAATCCAAGTAGAAATGTTAGACCTAAAAGAAAGACGACCCCTAGGCTACTATTTTTATTTTTTTGTATTAAAAAAAACATCCCAAAGATACCACCCAAAGTCATAATCATGAATAAAATAGGACTGCTGGCCGCAAAACCCCAGCTCATACTCATACCCATAAGTGCACCGATTACTGTTGGAAATAATGAAACGCCGAGCAAGGCGTATGTATTTCTTAACACTTTATTTGTCGCTAAAGCTGATGGTGTGTTTGAAGCAATATTAATATTATTTTGCATAGTCTTCTAAAATCCTTTAATTGATAAATATTACCCCTATAGGATAAGGGTTGAGCAGCAAAGTTTCAAGTAATTATACTGAAAATTTTATCGGATGATGAGATTTTCTATTAGCTTGCCTGCTTCTAGTGCTGTTAAATTCATGTATCGGTTTTTCTTGTTTTTTTTCTTGTTTAAGCCCATAGATTTTATACGG
The DNA here is from genome assembly GCA_002384685.1 of Methylophilales bacterium UBA4017. Taxonomy (GTDB): domain Bacteria; phylum Pseudomonadota; class Gammaproteobacteria; order Burkholderiales; family Methylophilaceae; genus BACL14. The sequence goes on from DGAZ01000019.1 coordinate 12,526, forward strand.
AATTTGGACTCTTTACTCACCAGCCAATCCAAATTGGTTAAAACAATATCAACATCTTCTCCGGCATTACACACTAATACCATGTCACACCCAACCTGAAGAGCTTCTAAGACTCTTTTTGTGACGTCTTTTTCTGTAAAAACTGCCGCCTGCATACTCATATCATCACTAAATATTGCGCCTTCAAAGCCGAGATTTTTTCTTAATTGCTCTTGAAGCCAGAAATATGACAAGCCCGAGGGCTTATCATCACATAAAGAATAAATAACATGGGAAGGCATAATACCCTCTAGCCCATTTTCTATAAGTGTTTTAAATACCAGCATATCGCTTTCTTTAATATCTTTAAATGCTCTCCCATCCACCCCAGCTTCTAAGTGAGTGTCTGCTTTAATAAATCCATGACCTGGAAAATGCTTGCCAACTCCCTGCATGCCTCCTTCACTTAGACCTTCTGTTAGGCTGGTAGCGAGATAAATGATCGGCTGGATTTCTTTATGGAAAGCACGATTACCAATAACAGAGCTAGACTGATAGTTAATATCTAAAACAGGGGTAAAACTAAAGTCAATATCGCAATCACCTAGCTCTTTTGCAATTAACCAGCCGCATAACCTAGCTATTCTTATAGCTTCATCCGGGTCCTCATCAAACAAATTTCCCAATAAGGCCATAGCTGGTAACTGAGTAAAATCATCTCTAAACCTTTGTACCCTTCCGCCCTCATGATCTACTCCAATCAAAATGTCATACTTAATCTCTCTTATAGATTTTACCAGAGACTTTAATTGCTCTCTGTTTTCATAATTTCTTGAAAAAAGAATAACCCCACCCACAAGTGGGTGGTCAATTCTCCTGATATCATTTGAATTCAAAGATATTGATGCGACATCAATCATTAAGCAAGTCATAACAACTCTTCTTTTAATCTACTGTTTGGCATAGCTTTCTTTAATATTAAAATATTTGTGAAGGTGGTCACCGGTATGATTAATGCAGTAGACAATGGACATAATGCTTATACCCACAAAAATTGCATAATGTGGCGACACCAGTAGGTAACGAACGCTATCTCTCATCATAGCTCCCCAAGAAGCTTCAGGTGCTTGTAAGCCAAGGCCAAGAAAGGATAAGCTTGCTTCAGCAATAATTAATCCGGCAACGGCATAGGTTGCCTCAACTAATAAAGGGGTGCTGAGTGAAGGAATAACATGCCTTCCTACTATCCACCAGTGGCTTGCCCCCATTGCTCTAGATGCTTTTACATACTCAAAATTCCTCACCATTAGTGCTTGCCCCCTAGAAAGTCTTGCGTAACTTACCCACCCGCCTATTGATAATGCTAAGATTAAATTTAATTTTCCTGGGTTTAGCATAGCTGCAAAAGCGATAGCCAATAAAATACCGGGGAATGACATAAACAAATTAATAATAAAAGAAACAATGGCATCAAATTTTCCACCAATATAACCAGACAACGTTCCTATAACAACTCCAGTGGTACAAGAAATTAAACTTACGACAAGAATGATTTCTATAGAATTTTTAAAGCCTTCAAAAAGTCGGAAAATTATGGGTCGTCCATAATCATCTCTCCCAAAAATAGCTTCCATATTAGGTGTAGCTAAAATTTCACTGAACTGCATATCATTAGCATCCCAACTCATAATATGCTTTAGGACTGTACCAATAATCCAGAAAAGGGCTATGAAAATTGATGCTTTATGCAATTTTACTGATCCTCATTCTTGGGTCTGCGACTTTATAAATAAAGTCAGTTAGTATGTTCACCAAGATATAAGATAATGCAATTACAAAAATACATGCCTGAGTTATAGGGTAGTCTCTTGTCTGAATAGAATCTACCAGTAACATCCCAATACCATTCCAACTAAAGATAGTTTCAGTAATAACAGCTCCTGATAAAAGTGACCCAAACTGCATTCCCAAAACAGAAATAATAGGGATAAGTACCAAACGAAATACATGGTTTATTAATACCGTCCATTCACTAAGTCCTTTTGCTCTTGCAGTCCTAACAATATCGGAATCTATTAATTCCAACATACAGTTTCTCGTCAATTTCACAATAATAGCTATCATTCCTAAGGCTAATGTAAATGCTGGTAATACTATCGATGAGAAACCTCCCATCCCGTTTACTGGAAACCATCCAAGCCAAATAGAAAAAAAAAGTATCAGCAATGGACCTAAAAAAAAATGAGGGATTGAGATAAAAAATATACTAATGCTCATAATTATTTTATCTGCTGCCGACTCATGAAACTTAGCTGAAATAATTCCCCCCACTAGTCCGAAACTTAATGCGATTAATAGTGCGGTACCAGCAAGAATATAGGTGTTTTTTCCGGCAATTATTAACTGATCTAGAACAGGCTTTTGATTAAGTATTGACACCCCAAAATCACCTTGAAATACTTTTATCACAGATGATGTGAGTTGCACATAAATTGACTTGTCCAGACCCAGCTGCATTCGTAATTTACTTTGATCTGCTAAAGAGGCTGACTCTCCCAACATAACTTGAATTGGGTCTCCTGGAATCAGGTGAAGAAGCATAAAGGTCGCTATATATATAGCTAAAACTTGAAGTAAGATTAGTGAAATTTTTTTTAGCATCATTGCCTAATAAACAATCTCAACAATATCGCCTACTGACACCAAATCAAATAATTCTATGACATCCTTATTCGACATTCGTATGCATCCATGTGACGAGGGGGTACCTAACAAATGCTCTTCATTAGTTCCATGTATGTATATATAACGCTGCATTGTGTCTACATTCCCCAGCCTATTCTTTCCTATTTCTTTTCCCGATAACCAAATCACCCTAGATAGAATCCAATCATTGGTTGCTAAGGTGTCCTTAAGCTCATTTGTCCATATTTGATTAGTAAAGCGCCTGCCTTGAATTACTGAATAAATTGGAAGGTTTCCTCCAATCATTGCACGAATAATATGTTTTCCCAAAGGTGTTTTGTTGCTATTTTTCTCTTGGCCCACGCCATTTAGCGCAGAAGAAATTTTATAAGCAGAAATCAATTTTCCTTGCTGGAATAGACTTAATGTTTGACTTGAGACTGAAATATTTAATTTAGAGGTCATTTTTTTTTATAGTTTTTAGTCCGTCCCAATTACCATCAGCATGGATGGTATATCCTGATATTGATTTATTAAAAGCCGCTACATTTCCTTCATACCATAAAGGAATAAATCCTATTTGCATATGAACCTGGTTGATAACTTTTGACCAATTATTTGTTGGGATTGCCGCCTCTAAAAGTTTATCTAACTGTGGCGAGCTAAAATTACCTCTATTTAAGCCATGTGGTGGTATAGATTGTGAGTGAAAAATCTTTTGGTAAATGTCTGGATTTTTGACTCCAACCCATGTGAGCCCATACATCTGAAAGTTTCCACTCTGTATGTCTTTAAAATAAGTGCCCCAATCAAGTGTTTTAATTTTTAGACGGATACCAACCTCATTTAATTGCTCTTGAATAATCGTAGCAATCTTTAAACGAAATGGATCAGTAGATGTTTTAAAGGTTAACTCTATTACTCTGTCGGGAGAAAGTTTACTGACGATCTCTTTTGCTAAGATTGGATCATATGGTAAAGGTTTTATTTGTTCGCTAACCCAATGTGCTGGTGGGAAAATCTGTTCTGCAAGTCTGGTATTTTCATTCAAAAAAAATGTTGTTAGTTGCTCCCTATTAATAGCAAGAGAAATTGCTTTTCTTAACTCTATTTTGCTAAGCCATGGGTCCTTAAAATTGAATCCTATGTATGAAATATTCGATCCTACGGACTTTAAAACACTGATACTTTCCTTACCTTCTAAAAACTTTGAAGTCTCCTTAGGTATGTCATTTTGTATAATATCAATTTCATTTTTCAGGAGCTTTAATGCCCTCACAGTTGGGTCTTTAATTTCTATTAACTCGACAATCTGCCCATCATCAACTCTTTTAATTTTTATGTTTTGTCTAGAAGGAAGAAAAGAAAAAGGACCTGACCCTATTGGATTAACTGAGAAATTATGATTTTTGTTAATCAGATCTGCGGGCAAGATTGCAAAATTTAAATTATGAACAAAATTCAAATCAGAGCTATTAAGATAAATTTTAAATGCTTGTGGAGAGATTTTTTCCAGCTTTTTAATTTTTTTTAGCTCTATTGCTTTTGGAGACAATCCATCGGAAATAATATGCGTAACCGTTATCATAATGTCATCGAGGTCCATTTTTTTACCGTGATGAAAATAGGGCAAATTTTCTTTTAGTGTAAATACGTACTCTTTTGGAGACAACATTTTATAGCTCACGATTTCTGATTGCATATTAAATCTTTCATCGTAGAAAAATAAAGGTGAATAGATGAGGTTGTTAATCTTTTCCGATGCCGCGTCATTGGCGAAATGTGGGTCTAAATTTTGTGGGCTCTGAGCAAGTCCAAAATAAATAACGTTGTCATCATTATCTTGCGTGCAACCCAACAAGCAGAAGATAAAAATTAAAGAGAAGCATAGGGAGTGTAACTTACTGCTCATTCACTTCAAATAATGCAATCGATTCAACATGCGATGTGTGCGGAAACATATTAAGAATGCCTGCCTTGGCAAACTTATAGCCTTTCTCGGTAATTAAAATATTTGCATCTCTTGCCAAGGTTGCTGGATTGCATGATATATAGCAGATAATATTAGGCTTATTTACATCATTAATACTATTAATTAAATGAAGCGCTCCATCCCTTGGTGGATCAATGAGCCACTTATTCGCCCTGCCTAAACCGGTTATTGTCTGTTCATCAATCTTAAACAAATCAACCTTCTTAAACTCTGCTAGCTTTTGTAAGCTATTCTTATTGGCATTAAGATTTGCTGAGTCGACAAGTGCTTCATCACCCTCAAAGCCAATAACAGTTGAACCAAAAGAGGCTATAGGTAAGGTAAAGTTCCCAAGTCCACAAAAGAAATCAAAAATGACCTCCTTAGGTTGTGGGTTAAGAAGGCTCATTGCTCTCCTTATTAATACCCCATTAATAAAAGGGTTGATTTGAGTGAAGCTGGTTGGTTTAAACTCAAAGCTCAAATTAAATTCCTTGTTTGTATAGATAATATCTTTCTGCATTGAGGGTAAAAGCGGCTTAACCGTCTCGTAACCTTTAGTTTGCGTCCAAAACTCTATACCTTTTTCCTCTTGAAAGACTTTTAAAAGACTAATATCTTCGTCGCTTAAAGCTTGAAGAGTCCTTAACACAAGAATGTGTCGCTCTTGATTGGATGCGTATTCGATTTGAGGAATTTGATCGCGTATAGATAAATTTGTAAATAGTAACTGCATTGATTGAAGCAAATCTGATATTTTTAGAGGGATTACTTTGCAACTATCCATATCCGTCAAAAAATGTGACAGCTTTTCATTAAAACCAATCAAAACCTTTTGTTTTTTTTCGATATATTTAACTCTAAATCTAGCTTTATGGCGATAGCCTAATGATGGGCCAGATATGGGACTTAAAATTTGATCAGGGAATACTTTCCCTACGTGCTGAAGCGTTTGTTCAAACGCTCTTTGTTTGTGAGCTAGCTGAGCTGATATGTCGAAATGTTGCATTGAACAACCACCACACATTCCAAAAAATTCACATATTGGCTTTTCTCTCCTAGATGATGGGCTTATAATTTCTAAAGATTTTGCAAAAAAAAGCTTTTTCTTCTTCTTAAAAATTCTAAACCTTACTTTTTCTCCAATTAATGCATTATCAATAAAGATAGTTTTTTCATCTTGGTAGGCAATGCCTCTTCCCTCATGATCTAGCGCAGTAATTATTACCTCGTCCTTGGTTAACTTTGTTGTCATTGGTTTTTATGCTGGAAAAATGCCTGTGGAAAGGTAGCGGTCGCCCCTATCACAAGCAATAGATACAATTACAGCATCCGGATTCTTATTGGCAATTTCTAAAGCAACATGCAAAGCACCCCCAGTTGATGCTCCAGAAAAAATACCCTCTTTTTGAGCTAGCTGTCTTGCCATTTTTTCTGCATTGTTTTGGCTAACATTAACTATGGTGTCAATATTTTTCATTGTGAATATTTCAGGCAGGTATTCTTCTGGCCACTTCCTAATCCCAGGGATCTGTGCCCCATCCTCAGGCTGAACACCAATAATTTGGATATTGGGATTTTGCTCTTTAAGAAATTGAGAGGTGCCAACAATGGTACCGGTTGTTCCCATGCTTGAGACAAAATGCGTTACTTTGTTGGCCGTCGCCTTCCATATTTCTGGGCCAGTTCCTTCGTAATGAGCTCTTGGATTATCCTTGTTTCCAAACTGATCCAACACGATACCTTTACCATCTTTTTCCATCTGTTTTGCTTTGTCTCTAGCCAGCTCCATACTGCCTTCAACCGACGTAAGTATTAGTTCTGCTCCAAACGCCTTCATCGTCTGTCTTCTCTCGAGGGATTGATTTTCAGGCATTATCAAAATCATTTTATAGCCCTTCATTGCTGCCACCATCGCTAAAGCAATCCCCGTATTTCCTGATGTCGCTTCAATTAGGGTGTCGCCTGGCTTAATCTCTCCTCTGAGCTCAGCCTGTTTAATCATGGAATATGCTGGGCGATCTTTTACGGATCCTCCGGGATTATTCCCTTCTAATTTTAAATAAACCTCCCC
>DGAZ01000019.1:19439-55552 GCA_002384685.1 Methylophilales bacterium UBA4017
TAAAGAAAACGTATATTGTATAGGTTATAAAAAATAAATATCCAATTAAAGCCATCTGAGGAAGGGTTAAGCCTATAAATGTCCAATCGATTTGCGAGCAGTCTCCTGTACCCCTAAACAACAGATTTATAGCCTCTGATAAAGGAAAATTTTCAAACATATAATTAAGGTCTATGCCGCACTCTGCAGGTATTTCAATCATCTTAGCCTGGATTAAAATATGACGTACAGAAAAAATAACGCCTGCAACACCGGATAATATAATTGTTATAGCTTGCAAATATCTAAATATTTTATTATGCGGAAGAAAATAAAAGGCTAAAAACAAGACCCCTATAACAATAAATATTATGCGCTGTGTAATGCAAAGTGGGCAGGGTTCTAAGTCAAAATTTAATTGAATTAAAATAGCTGAAGCAATCATGAGAAATGAAAGGAAAGCTCCAATTAAACTGGCTCTTTTAGGGCTTATTGCATATTTCATAAATTAATTATCCTCAAAACACATATAATGAATACCACTATAAATGACATTCATAGCAAATTGAACAATTCTATTAAAAAACAAGAAGACCTCGAAAAAAACAAGATTCTCTCTGTGTCAGAATTAAATCGTCTTGTAAAAAATATTCTTCATACTACATTTTCTTTTGTATGGATTAAAGGAGAGGTCTCAGGATTCTCGTCCTACAGTTCTGGGCACTGGTACTTCAAGCTCAAAGATAAAGAAGCTCAAGTAGATTGCGTCATGTTCGCCCGGAAAAATCAGCAATTACAGTGGCAACCAAAAAATGGTGACTCTTTAGAGCTGCAATGCCAAGTAAGCCTATATGAAGCAAATGGAAAGTACCAATTAATAGTTGAAACAATGCAAAAATCTGGCTTAGGTGAATTATTTGAAAAGTATTTACAACTTAAAAATAAATTAGAGCAAGAAGGTCTCTTTAGCGAGGCAATAAAAAAACCTTTGCCACGATTTCCACAAACTATCGGGGTTATTACTTCTCCAGATGGAGCGGCCTTAAGAGATGTTATTTCCACATTACTGAGACGAAATAAATCAGTGTCTATTATTGTTTATCCTACATTGGTTCAGGGCATTTCAGCTGCCAATGAAATATGTAGCGCAATTACTAATGCTAATGAAAGACAAGAGGTTGATGCCTTGATTGTTTGTAGAGGTGGTGGCTCTATTGAGGATTTATGGTCTTTTAATACAGATAGTGTTGCTTATGCAATTTTTAACTCAACTATTCCGGTTATTTCTGCTGTGGGCCATGAAACGGACTTTACTATTGCCGATTTTGTTGCCGATATCAGAGCTCCTACGCCAACGGCTGCAGCTGAAATTGTAAGCGAGGGTAGCAATGAAATATTAAGCACTATAAATGTTTATTTAAATTCAATGTCAAGGGTTCTTACAGGGAAAATAGAGCAGACACAATTGAAACTTAATTTTCTAGAAAGGCGTTTAACCTCACCTAAACAAAGAATAGCTAGTCAAAAAGATTTTTTAGCTAGTTACAGGAAAAGAATGCAACTGAACATTAGCTCAAAAGTTGAGGCTTATAAAAACAAAGTGAATCATGCAGCGATTCAGCTCCCCTCACCCAAGCAGATAATTCAAGAAAAAAATCACCAGGTTATTTTGCTTAACAAAAGATTAGGTGTAAATATTAAATCTCAAATTAATACTTACACCACAAAGATGACGTCTATCAAAAAAAGTTTGCTGATGCTAAACCCGAAATCGATCCTTAGTAGGGGTTATTCAATTGTTACTGGTATTGATGAAAAAATTCTGCGGGACACAAAAAATATTAGTGTAGATGATAATATTGTTATAACCTTCCACAATGGATATGCAAAAGCTACGATCACTGAAAAAAATTCAAAAAATTAACCTACTAATATTAAATTGAAATAAATTATGTCAAAAAAACACAATGCAGGTATGTTTGCCTTATCATTAGGGGCTCTTGGCGTAGTTTTTGGTGACATAGGTACCAGCCCCTTGTATGCAATAAAGGAAATATTCTCTATTGGTAACAACATATTAGAGCTCAACAATCAAAATATGCTTGGGATTTTATCCCTTATTTTTTGGTCGCTTTTATCCATTGTTTCGGTTAAATATATTACCTTTATCATGCGAGCAAATAATAATGGTGAAGGTGGGATTATGGCGCTTCTATCGCTAGCCAACAGAAATGCAAAGTCTAAGTACAAAAAGCTTTTTATTATGGCTATAGGAATGTTAGGTGCCTGTATGTTTTACGCTGACGGAATGATTACCCCTGCAATTTCAGTTCTTTCGGCTGTTGAAGGTATTGAGCTTATTACGCCTAGATTCCATAATTTTATTATCCCTATCACTTTAACTATTATCTTTGGCCTTTTTTGGGCTCAGAGCAAAGGCACTAGTGCTGTAGGTTTTATGTTTGGTCCTGTCATGCTGATTTGGTTTTTAACTTTAGGAGCTTTAGGTGTGTATAACATTATTCAAGCACCCTTTGTTCTCCAAGCCTTAAATCCAATATATGCATTTAATTTCTTTGCTAATGAATTTTCAGTTGCCTTTGTAACGCTTGGCGCAGTCGTTCTTTGTGTAACAGGGGCAGAATCACTTTATGCGGACATGGGACATTTTGGAAGAAATCCAATAAAAATTACGTGGTTTAGTTTCGTATTTCCCTCTCTTACATTAAATTATTTTGGTCAGGGTGCTCTGATAATGAACGATCCAAGCAGCATTAAAAATCCCTTCTACATGATGGCTCCTGACGATCTTTTGCTTCCATTAGTGATCTTAGCAACAATTGCAACAATTATTGCGTCGCAAGCCTGCATTACTGGAGCATTTTCTGTTTCTAGGCAAGCCTTACAGCTTGGCTTTATTCCCCGCATGAGGATTGATCACACGTCGGAAAATCAAGAAGGTCAAATATATTTACCCCGAGTAAACTGGCTTTTAATGGCAGGTGTTATGTCGGTTGTTCTTATATTCCAAAATTCAAGTGCACTAGCAGGCGCTTATGGTGTTGCTATTACGCTTGATATGGTTATTGCCACAATACTCGCAGCTTTTGTGCTCCCTGATATTTTAAAATGGGGTTGGATCAAAACAACCATACTTATTTCACTTTTCTTGGCAATAGATCTTGTATTTTTTGGAGCAAATATCATTAAGGTCTTTGATGGCGGTTGGTTCCCGATCTTGGTTGGAACGATTCTAATTTTATTAATGACTACCTGGAAAAAGGGACGCTCAATTCTTTACTCAAAACTTAAAAAAGAGTCTATGGAGATAGGGCAATTTTTAAAAACAATAGGGCCAGGTCTTAAGAAAAGGGTTGCTGGAACAGCAGTATTTTTAACGCCAAACCCTGACGGGATACCGCACGCCCTTTTACATAACTTGAAGCATAATAAGGTACTCCATGAAACAGTCGTTTTATTAACTGTCCGTTTTAAAGATTATCCTCACGCTAAGCCAAGCAACTTAGTAACGGTAGAAAAACTAACCCATAATTTCTATAAAGTAATAATTACCTATGGCTTTAAAGATGAAACGAGGATTCCTAAAGATCTGGCGCGATGTAAAAAATATGGATTAGTTTTTGATCCGATGGAGACATCTTACTTCATAGGTAAAGAATGCTTAATTACCTCTTCAGGTGGAGGCATGAGCTACTTAAGGAAAAAAATATTTGTTACCTTGTTTAGAAGTGCTGAAAATATTACTAATCAGTTTCATCTTCCTGTTAACCGTGTTGTGGAGCTTGGAAGTCAAGTTTTATTCTAGAGGTTGGAAATTATGAAGTTTTTTTTACCAATTTTACTTATCTTATATGGGTGTTCTTCGACAACTATAAAAACTGAGTCAGAGGTTAGTCGCGGTCAATTTCTTCTGCTACCAGAGTTTATGGCAATGAGTATGGCAGAGAGCTCATATTTAGAAGAGATTAAAAAAGCGGAAAATAATAATCAGCTCAACCAAAACACAGAACAAGTAGAGCGTATAAAGAAAATAGCATTCCGATTGATTGACCAAGTACCCTTTCTGCGAGATGGAACCGAGGAGTGGAATTGGGAGATTAATGTTCAGGATAGTGAAGAGGTGAATGCCTATTGTATGCCTGGAGGAAAAGTGATGATTTACACCGGGCTAATAGAAAAAACCTATGCAACCGACGATGAAATTGCTGCCGTACTTGGGCATGAAATTGCCCATGCATTAAGAGAGCATGGGAGGGAGCGCATGTCGACAGCACTAGTTCAGCAAGTTGGTTTGATAGGTTTTGCTGTATACATAGCAAACCATACCGATAGCAGAGCAATTTCAGAAACGGCTGTACAGGCAGCAGTGTTGGGCTCAACATTATTTTTTGCTCTTCCAAATAGTAGAGAGCAAGAGCGAGAAGCCGATAAACTGGGGATGGAGTTATCTGCTAGAGCTGGATATAACCCTGTTGCTGCCGTTAGTCTATGGAGAAAAATGGACGCATTGTCTAGCGCAAAGGTTCCAGAATTTTTAAGTACCCATCCGTCTAATGAGAATAGAATCGCGGACCTAACGACTCATGCAAAAAAAATAAATCAAATTTACCTGGATAATAAACGTTAATTAAATAACGCATTAAGAAACTAATCTTAGCATTTAAGGTAAAATAGCGTTTTTTAAATTACCTATTAAAGACCATAAAAATATGACTACACTGCAATCAATTATTGAAGATGCGTTTGAAAATAGAGCTGAAATTACTCCAAGTAATGTTAGTTCAGAAATAAAAAATGCCATAAATGAAATTATAGAAGGGCTCAATCATGGTGTGCATAGAGTTGCGACAAGGATAGGAGACTCCCAAGAATGGGAAACGCATCAATGGATTAAGAAAGCCGTTCTTTTGTCATTCAGAGTTGAAGAAAACGTAAAAATGGATGGTGGGTATACGAATTACTTTGATAAAGTAAAATCAAAGTTTGCTGACTACAGTTCAGAAGACTTTAAAACTGGTGGTTTTCGTGTTGTGCCCAATGCAATGGTGAGACATGGAAGTTTTATTGGGAAAAATGCCGTATTAATGCCTTCATATGTAAATATTGGGGCGTATGTCGATGAAGGCACAATGGTTGATACGTGGGCCACAGTTGGTTCGTGTGCACAAATTGGGAAAAATGTTCATTTGTCTGGTGGTGTAGGTATTGGAGGAGTGCTTGAACCAATTCAAGCAGGCCCAACGATTATTGGAGACAATTGTTTTATTGGTGCTCGATCTGAAGTGGTTGAGGGTGTTGTAGTTGAAGATAACGTTGTTATATCAATGGGTGTCTATATAGGACAATCCACTAAAATTTATGATAGAGAAACTGGGGAAGTAACTTTTGGTAGAATTCCAAAGGGCTCGGTAGTCGTTTCAGGAAACCTTCCATCTAAAGATGGATCATACAGCCTTTATTGTGCGGTTATTGTCAAAAAAGTTGATGAAAAAACATTGGGTAAAGTTGGTATTAATGAGCTTTTAAGAGGCATTTAAATGTTGAGGTTGTATGGTATTAAAAATTGCAATACTGTAAAAAAAAGCATCGACTGGCTCAATGGTCAAAAAATTAATTTTGAGTTTATGGATGTAAAAAAAGGTATTCTTGATGAGAAAACCTTAAGCGAATGGATAGAAAATCTACCGAATGGTTATTCGTGGGAGAGTTTGGTTAATAAGTCTGGTATTACATGGCGAAAACTTGATGACGAACAAAAAAAAATAGCGGGCACTCAAATTGGGGTTTTTGGATTAATTATAGAAAAACCAAGCATCATGAAAAGGCCTGTTATTACAAACGGTAATAAAGTTCTTACCATTGGCTTTGATGAATTAAAATTTTCAGAGCAACTTTTATGACAAAAACCCTGGACCTAGCAAAAGCCTTAATCAAAAAAGCCTCAATAACGCCTAACGATATGGGTTGCCAGGAGCTAATGATTGGCTGCATTAAGCCCTTGGGCTTTAATGTTGAGCTTATGAATTATGGTAACGTACAGAACTTTTACGCAAGAAAAGGTAATACAGCACCCTTGATTGTGTTTGCTGGTCATACCGATGTTGTTCCTCCTGGCCCTATAGATCAATGGAAATTCGATCCTTTTTCTCCTTCTGAAGAAGAAGGCTTGTTGTATGGAAGGGGTTCTGCTGATATGAAATCATCGTTAGCAGCATTTATTGTTGCTATTCAAGAATTTACAAATGAATACCCAAATCATAATGGATCTATTGGATTATTGATTACTGCTGATGAAGAAGGTATTGCAACAGATGGAACGGTCAAGGTGGTTGAAGCATTAAAAGCTCGTAACGAAAAAATTGATTACTGTGTCGTTGGTGAACCTACGAGTAGTATGCGTTTTGGTGACACCGTAAAAAATGGAAGGCGTGGCTCTTTATCAGCAAAACTAATCGTTAAAGGCATTCAAGGGCATATTGCTTACCCAGAACTTATTCGCAATCCAATTCATGAGGTAGCACCGGTAATTGATGCTTTAGTTAATACAGTATGGGACGAGGGTAATGAATATTTTCCGAAAACGTCATGGCAAATTTCCAATATTAATGGTGGGACAGGTGCTACAAACGTTGTTCCTGGGGAGGTTGAGATTCTCTTTAACTTTAGGTATTCAACATCAAATACTGCGGACACACTAAAAAAAAGGGTGGAGTCGATTTTAGAGAAGCATAGTCTAGATTATGAAATATCCTGGAATCATTCTGGTAATCCATACCTCACTGAAAAAGGTATGTTGGTAGATAAGATTTCTGATGCAATTGAGAGTGTAGTTAGTATAAAGCCGTCTATATCAACTACTGGCGGAACCTCAGATGGACGATTTATCTCAACCGTTTGTGATCAGGTTGTTGAGTTTGGTCCCATAAATGCATCTATTCATAAAATAAATGAACATGTGAATATTGGGGATATTGAGCTTCTAAAAGATATTTACAAAAAAACACTAAAAAATATACTCTGCCCTTAAGCTCCTATAAGCGTTTGTTGCGTTTTCTTTGGTTGCTTAGTTGGGGCTTATTAAAATCATTTGGCTCAATATCATGTTTCTGGAGAAGTCTCGTAACTTCTGCCTGAGTAAGCTCGGTATGCATACCCCTTTTAAGATGAGACGGTAATATAACGATACCAAACCTCACTCTAATCAATCTGCTAACGGTAAGATCAAAATATTCAAACATTTTTCTTACCTCCCGGTTTCTACCTTCTTTTAAAACGACTCTGTACCATTTGTTTGCTCCGTCCCCACCCTCAAAATAAATAGATTCGAATTTAGCTTTGCCTCCCTCTACTTCTATGCCTGCCTTAAATTCCTTAATTTGATCTTCTGAAAGCTCACCTAAAATACGAACTGAATACTCTCTTTCCACCTCATATTTAGGGTGCATCAATCTATTTGCTAGTTCGCCGTACGATGTAAAAATCAATAATCCTGATGTATTGAAATCTAGACGTCCTATCGACATCCACTTCCCTTTCTTTATTCTGGGTAAGCTTTGAAATACCGTAATCCTTCCTCCTGGATCATTCTCACTAACTATCTCCCCCTCAGGTTTATGGTAAATTAATACGCGAGGAAGGTTGTTATCATTATTTAAGTAAACTGACTTACCATTGAAAATTATTTTATCGGATGGAGTAATCAACTGCCCAATCTTAGCAATCTGGTTGTTCACCAATACCTTATGGTCTAGAATTGCTTTCTCTATTTCTCTTCGCGATCCATACCCTGACTGTGCTAGCAGTTTGTGAATTCTTTCTGCGATTGGTTCATTTGTTCTAACCGCGTCTTCATGCCTTTTAGATTTATTAATCATTTATATCTTCTGGTAAATTTTCTGGTAATTTGGGTGTGTCAATATCATTTGAGAAACCTTCTTTTGATATATTGATATCTGGTAGCTCTCCCAACTCTTTTAACCCGAAATCATCTAAAAAGTACTTCGTGGTAGCATACAAAGACGGTCTTCCTGGGACCTCTTTTTGGCCAATAATTTCCACCCATTCTCTCTCAATCAACTGTCTTAAAGCATTGGGATTTAATGATACTCCTCTTATTTTTTCAATGTCACCTCGAGTAACAGGTTGACGGTAAGCAATAATGGCTAGCACCTCCATAACAGAACGAGAATATTTAATGGCTCTTTCAGGAGTTAGTCGCATTAATGAGTCTGAGAATGCAACCTTGGCTTCAAATCGATATCCATTAGCCACCAAAACTAGCTCCATTGTTTTTTTAGACCATTCAGATTTAATTTCATCTAAAAGCATCCTAATAGTTGAACGCTCGACCCTCTCTTCAAATAATTTCTGCAGCTCATCAATTGCAAGCGGTCTTCCACTAGTTAATAATGCTACTTCGATAATATTTTTTAATTTCAATGACTGCTCCATTTAATCACCAGACCTTTGAATGTAAATTGGTGAACATGGCTCTTGTTGGTTAATTTTAATCAAACGTTCCTTTGTTAGCTCTAGAATTGCCAAAAAACAAACGACTAGCTTTGGAATTGGCTCTTTTTCTTCCTTGAAAAAAGCATCAAATGAAAGTAATTCGCCATTTGCAAGCCTTTTTAAAATTAGGGACATATGTTCCCGAACTGACAGTTCTGATCGATCAATTTTGTGTGACTCAAATTGGCCCGCTCTTTTTACTACATTTTTCCAAGCATTAAATAATTCTTCGATAGAAACATCAGGTAATGATTGTGGTTCTACTATTTTTTCAAAATACCCTTGTGCAACCAGCCGATCTCTCCCAACTTGAGGGATATCGTCCAGATCCTTTGCTGCAGCCTTCATTAATTCGTATTCGATCAGCTTCTGAACTAGCTCAGCTCTCGGGTCTAGATCTTCGTCTTCATCTGCGTTGACCGGAGGTAAAAGCATTCTTGATTTAATTTCTATGAGCATAGCTGACATCAAGAGGTAGTCTCCAGCTAATTCGAGTTTAATCTGCTTCATTTTTTCTACATACTCCATATACTGTATTGTCAGCATAGCCATTGGAATATCCAGGATATCAATATTATTTTTTCTGATTAGATAGAGCAGTAGGTCTAATGGACCTTGAAATGAGTCGAGGTAAATTTCTAAGGCATCTGGTGGTATATATAAGTCATGCGGTAATGTCTTTAGCGTCTCTCCGTAAACTTTAGCCTCATTATTACCAATAATACTAATTATGTCTGTCATGAGAAATCAATTCCCATCACTTCCCTAACCTCCCTCATAGTGTCTCTTGCTAATTTACGAGCTTTCTCACACCCTTCAGCCACTACACTTTTAACCAAGTCTGGACTTTCAGTGTAATTATTAGCTCTCTCTTGCATTGGCTTCAACTCCTTTAGAATAGAATCAATAACAGGTTGCTTACATTCTATGCAGCCAATACCTGCTTCTTTGCAACCAATTTTTACCCAATCTTTTGTTTTCTCTGAAGAATAAACTTGGTGTAATTGCCAAACAGGACAATTTTCTGGGTTTCCAGGATCATTTCTTCTAACTCTTGCTGGATCAGTAGGCATAGTTCTGATTTTTTTTTCAACATCCTTAGGTTCTTCACGCAATGAAATAGTATTGTTATAAGACTTAGACATTTTCTGCCCATCAAGACCAATCATTTTGGATGCAGGGGTTAGTTTGTATTCTGGCTCAACTAAAATCATCTTACCTCCACCCTCCAAGAAACCTAACAGACGTTCCTTATCACCAAGGCTTAAATTTTGCTGCTCCTCAATCAATGCCTGAGCAGCTTCAAGCGCTTGGTCATCACCTTCTTCTTGGTAAACAGTCTTTAATTCCCTGTAAAGTTGACCTTTTTTTGAGCCTAATTTCTTGATTGCATCCTCAGCCTTTTCTTCGTAACCAGCTTCTTTTCCATAAAGATGATTAAACCTTCTCGCTACTTCTCTAGTAAATTCAATATGAGGGACTTGATCTTCCCCAACAGGAACTTGAGTGGCCTTATAAATTAGAATATCTGCACTTTGAAGCAATGGGTAACCCAAAAAACCATAGGTTGATAAATCTTTAGAGGTTAGCTTTTCTTGTTGATCTTTATAGGTGGGAACTCTTTCAAGCCAACCAAGAGGTGTGATCATGGATAAAAGGGTGTGAAGTTCAGCATGTTCAGGAACTTTTGACTGAATAAATATGGTTGCAAGTGCAGGATCTATTCCGGCGGCTAACCAATCAACAACCATATCCCATACATTTTTTTCTATAATGCCTGGATCATCATAATGTGTTGTAAGTGCGTGCCAGTCTGCGACAAAAAAAAGTGATTCTGCCTCATGTTGAAGGCTGACCCAATTCTTTAAAACCCCATTATAATGGCCTAGATGTAGGTTTCCTGTTGGCCGCATTCCTGAAACTATTCTTTCGATTGCCATAACTACCCTTAATTAAATAAACTAAAACTATCCAAATATAATAAAAATTATACTCTGACTAAGACCTACGAGAGGAGTTAAAATTTTTCCTAAAACTCCTGAAAATAGTAGGAATATTAAAATAAAAAAACCATACCGCTCAAGACCGGCTAAATGACTGGACCAAGGATAAGGCAATAAGCTTACTGCAACTCTTCCTCCATCCAAAGGGGGTAATGGAAGCATGTTTAACACCATAAGAACAAGGTTGATCTGAATACCGGCATAACACATTACACTTAAAAAGTGCCCGGCTTCTATTGGGAAAAGATTGATTCTCACTAAAATAATTGTCCAGAAAATTGCCATGACCAAATTGGACGCTGGTCCTGCAAGCGCAACCCAGAGCATATCTTTTTTTGGATTCTTAAGATTGGAAAAGTTAACAGGAACAGGTTTTGCCCATCCAAAAAGTATGCCTCCCAGCATTACACTGAGTGCTGGTATTAAGATTGTCCCCACTGGGTCAATATGACGCAGCGGATTAAGCGTAATTCTTTTTAAATAATGCGCTGTCATATCGCCAAAATACCTTGCCGCGTAGCCATGTGAAGCCTCGTGAACAGTAATAGCAAAAATTATAGGTATTGCATACGCACTAACTTTTTGTATAAGAGTTAAATCCATTTAATTTTTATCGTCATTAATTAGTTTTTTAATCACAGGCCACTTATCCCATACGGGCCTGCAGCTTGAAGGTATTGTTTGTTTTTGACCCATCTGTCTAAAAGAAATACCTGGGCCATGAAAGTCCGAACCACAAGAGGCGA
This sequence comes from Methylophilales bacterium UBA4017, assembly GCA_002384685.1. Taxonomy (GTDB): domain Bacteria; phylum Pseudomonadota; class Gammaproteobacteria; order Burkholderiales; family Methylophilaceae; genus BACL14. Next base: position 30,700 of record DGAZ01000019.1, read on the forward strand.
ATAGTCCATACTCATTCGCTAGCTTGGCAAAATATTCTGACTGCGAGGGGTCTTGACTTCCTGATACAACCTCAATAGCCTCTCCGCCTGCTAATTTAAAGTCATTCATTAGCTTGGGATATAACTTGTTACCCATATCGTACCTTCCTGGATGAGCAATTACCGCTACCCCACCCGCGCCGGTAATCCAAGCCACAGCCTCTGTAAGATTAGCCCATACATGCTCCACATAACCAGGCTTACCTGGAGTTAAGAATTTTTTAAAGACTGACTTAACATCTTTTGCGTGACCTTTTTCTGCCAGGTATTGAGCAAAGTGTATTCTTCCTACTGAACCATCTTTGCAATATGAGCGGGCACCTTCAAGAGCTCCCATGATTCCAGCCATACCCAAACCGTGAGCAATTTTTATTGCCCTAGCATCCCTTCCTTTTCGAATTTTCGTTAAATTAGTTGCGAGCGCTTCATTATGGTGATCGAAGTTAAGGCCCACAATATGTAATGTCCTTTTTTGCCATGTAACGGATATCTCAACTCCGTTAATAAAAGTCATGCCCAATGAACTGGCTTTTTCTCTGGCCCGATCTAATCCATCTATGTCGTCATGGTCTGTTAAGGCGAGAACTTGAACATCTTTGCTGTGCGCATATTTAACTAGCTCCTCTGGAGAAAAAAGTCCATCAGATATAGTAGAATGACAATGAAGGTCTATTATTGGAGTTATCATAGCTTGGTACCTCATTATATTAGCTATTTACAACTAACGATAGGTGTTAAATTTTATTTATGCAAAAATTCCTTTTTGACTTGCTTCCCATTATTTTATTTTTTGTTGCTTATAAGTTTTACGATATATTTACTGCAACCGCCGTAGCCATTATTGCTACCCTTCTCCAGATTACGTATGTTTTTATTAAAAATAAAACCGTTGAAAAGGTTCTTCTGTTTAATGGGGCTATGATTACAATTTTAGGAGGCCTGACTATTCTCCTCCAAGACAAGATGTTTATTATGTGGAAACCTTCGATTATCTATTGGTGCTTCTCTATAGCGCTGCTATTTTCAAACTATGTTTTAAATAAAAATCTTGTGCGAATGATGCTTGGCAAGCAGGTAGAATTAAAAGATAGGTTTTGGAGCGTTATCAATTTAAATACAAGCATATTCTTTTCATTGCTTGGTTTTATTAACCTCTATGTTGCTTATAATTTTAGTGAAGATACATGGGTTAATTTTAAATTATTTGGGCTAACTGGCCTGCTTTTGGTATATATGATTTTAATGACGCTTTATATTTCCAAAGTTAGTAAAGGATAAATTGAATGTGGTACGTCTTTAATGCAACCGATGCAGATAACAGTCTTGATAACCGTATAAAATATAGGCCTGAGCATCTCGCCAGATTAAATAAACTTATAAATGAAGGCAGACTTTTGTTGGCTGGAGCCTATCCTGCAATTGATAATATTGATCCGGGTGAAAATGGTTTTAAGGGAAGTCTGATTGTTGCAGAATTCGATTCCTTAGAGGAAGCCAAAAGCTGGGCTGATAAAGAGCCTTTTCTTCAACATGGAATTTATACCTCCATTGATATTAAACCCTTCAAAAAGAGCTTGCCCTAAATTATGATAGAAGAAACAATAAGAAGTAGGTTGGCCTTTTTAAACACCACTACACTAGAAATTTTAGATGAAAGCCATCTTCATAAAGGGCACGCAGGAAATAATGGCGGAGGTCATTTTAATGTGCTTGTCAAAAGTCCTTTTTTTGTAGGAAAAACTAGGATGGAAAGGCATCGCATGGTTTATGGGGCACTCGAAGACCTGATCCCAGAAACTATCCATGCATTAAGTATCAAAGCTGAGGTGCCAAATGCTTAGGCTTTGCGTCTATTTCTTTCTGCTAACCCCTTTCATTTCCTACTCATCTTTTGTCAATGCCGAAGTAGCATCAGTTAATGATAAAAAAATAAAACAAAGCTACCTAGAATTTATAAAAAGCGAAGTAAATAAGCAAGGTAAAAAAGTTAATGGTGAGATGGAAAAAATTATTGTCGACCGATTAATTGATCTTGAAGTGATTAATCAAAAGGCAAAATCTTCTGGATTATTAAAAAATGAGAGGATCCTGGCTCAAGCAGAGCTGTCAACACAAGAATTAATATATACGCTTTACCTTCAAGATTATATTGTGAGAAATCCGATTACGAAGCAGGAGATAGAAACAGCATACAATCAATATAAGTCAGCCTTTAATGAAAAAGAATACAAAGCAAGCCACATACTTGTTGCTTCAGAAAATAAGGCTCAATCGGTCATTGGGGAATTAAATGCAGGAGAAGATTTCGGTAATGTAGTCAAAAAAGAATCTGAAGATAAGGAGACCAACAATAATGGTGGCGACTTAGGTTGGTTTTCAAAAGAAACTATGGTCCAATCTTTTTTTGATGCGGCTCAAAATACAGCTCCAGGTCAAATTTATCCCACCCCAGTTAAAACACAGTTTGGTTGGCATATCATTAAAATTGATGAGGTGCGACCTTTAAAACTGCCCACGTTATCGGAAAAAGAAGATTCATTGAAAACAGAGCTTCAAAAAAGTAAATTAAAAAAACATTTATCCGCACTAAGAACAAGCGCAAGAATATTAAAATCAGAATAAATATTCTTGTACATAAAAAAACTATCCTTTATAATTGAGAATGATTCTCATTTAACTAATTAGCCACTATGCCCCTATTACATAAACTGTCTCAACTGCCTGAAGGCGAATCAGGGATTATTAAGAATTTAACTTCCAGTGACTTTGTAAATGAACGATTAAAAGCCTTGGGGTTTGAAAAAAAAACTATTATTAAAGTGCTACGAAGGGCTAAATATAATGGCCCAATTCATCTCCAAATTGGCTCTACTGAACTTATGATTAGAGAGAATACTGCGAATGAAATTTATCTAGAGCCAGCTAAAAGTTAAAATGAAAAAAGTTGCTCTTCTTGGAATGCCCAATACTGGCAAATCCACCCTATTTAATCAAATTAGCGGCTCATCCGCCAAGGTTGGAAATTGGCCTGGCATTACAGTGGATCTTTACAGTGTAAAAACTCTTCTTAATGGTCATTTAACTGAATTAATTGATCTTCCCGGTATTTATGACTTAAAAGGCTATTCAGAAGACGAAAAGGTAGTGCATACTTTTTTAGCTAACAATAAGATTGACCAGGTGTTATTTATCATTAATAGTACTCAAATAGATAGGCAGCTTGGTCTTGCATTAAACATAATCAAACTAGGCATTCCTGTTGTAATAATTGCTAATATGATGGATGAGGCAAAAAAGTTTGGGATTACTTTTAACTTCGATCTCCTAGAAAGTTTGACCGGCTGCCCTGTTGTTCCCATAAGCGCGAAATACAAGATAGGCCTAGATCAATTAAACAAAAAAATTCATGCCACCCAGAAAAAGCTTAATATTCCCAAGATAGAAATATCAGCCAAAAATATTATTAAAAAGACCGTTAAGTTTCCTGCTACATTGAATGATAAAACGACTAAAAAACTAGACAGTATATTTCTTCACCCCTACTTAGGCCTCCCAATATTTCTTTTAATAATATATGGAATATTTCAACTAGTTTTTACCTTAAGCGGCCCTCTTCAAGATTCTATGGCTAACATGCTATTTTATTTTGAGCAAAATTTTCTACTTGAACTTTTTGCACATAGCGACCCAATACTTAAAAGCTTTTTTATTGATGGGGTTTATTCTGGAGTTTCTACGGTGGCGGCATTCGTTCCAGTAATTGTTTTATTCTTTTTTGTTATGACAATTGTTGAGGATAGTGGTTATTTCTCAAGAGCCGCTTTTTTAATGGATAAGCTTATGGAGAGAATAGGTTTAGATGGTCGTGGTTTTGTTATGATGCTTATGGGATTTGGTTGTAATGTACCTGCCCTTAGTGGGACAAAAATTATGCGGTCTAAAGAAATGCGTTACCTAACAATGCTAGTAATTCCCTTCTCCCTCTGTTCGGCTCGACTTCAAGTTTTTCTGTTTATTGTATCTGCTTTTTTTGCATCTCATCATGGAGCTCTAGTTCTATTCTTTATGTACTTATTAAGCTTCTTCTCTATATTTATTACCGCCATTGTCTTTAAAAATAAATATAAAAATGACGAGCCATTAATTCTAGAACTACCCCCTTATCGATTCCCAACAATAAAACAAATACTTTTCAGAGGGTGGCAAGAAGTAAGATTCTTTCTTAAGCGCGCATCCAAATTTATTGTATTTGGTGTTATAGCCGTTTGGGCTCTGACTCACTTCCCTAGTGAGCACGAGGTTGCAAGTATCAACACATATGCGGGACAGATTGGGCAATTCTTTGAACCCGTCTTTGCACCAATTGGTATCGATAATATTTTGATTATTGCCTTATTTTTTGGTTTTATTGCAAAAGAAATATTAATTGGGGCGCTTGCAGTTATATTTGGACTTGAGGGTCAGGCTCTAGGCGAACATCTGTCCCAACTTTTAACCAACGGACAAGCAATCAGTTTTATGATATTTACTCTTATATACACACCTTGTGTAGCCTCAATTGCTACCCTCAAGCATGAATCGAAAGATTTTAGCCTTGCACTTATATCTGTTGGTTGGTCCTTAGTTCTTGCTTGGGTAATGAGCTTTATTTTCTATCAATCATACAAATTATTCATTTAATCAATCAAATTCGGAGAGGATTTTTTTATAAAACACTGATAAAATCAGTGTCTTAGTTTAGCTTCTTTTTATTTTAAATAAAACTCAATGCAAAAAAATACAATAACCTCATTCGTAGGCAACAAGATCTTTTCCGATTTTCGTAAAGCCTCACTATTAAAAAAAATTCAGCAGTTATATCCAAAAATTATAGGTATGAATTCTGCATATATTCATCTGGTTGAAAGTAGGAACGTATTAATTCCTTCTGAGAATAAAAGGCTTAAGCAAGTTTTTGATGACGGACTGTCATCGGTAAAAAATACCCGGATTGGCGCTAATGCAATTTATATAGGTCCAAGAATTGGGACAATATCGCCTTGGAGCTCTAGGGCAACCGATATAGCCCTACATTGTAATATAGATATAATCCGCACCGAGAGGTGCTCGGTACTTTGGTTTAACTCCCAGGAAGATCTCGACAATAAAACTAAAATAGCGATTGGTAAAATTATTTTTGATCGCATGACTGAGTCAGTATTTTTGGACGAGGTTTCAACTTACCAACTGTTTAATCATCTGCCTCCGAAACATCTTGAGCGTATTGATTTCCTAACGAATGGAATTGGGGCAATAAGGCAATTTAGCAATGCAAATGGTTTGGCTTTGTCCGAAGATGAAATATCTTATCTTGCAGATCATTACTATGCTTCTAACTCAGATCCCACCGATGCAGAATTAATGATGTTTGCTCAAGCTAACTCAGAGCATTGTAGGCATAAGATTTTTAATGCTAGTTGGTTTATAGATGGTGTTGAACAACAAGATTCATTGTTTGGCATGATTAGAAATACCCATAATAAATCACCCCATAAAACTATTGTTGCTTATTCAGACAACTCTTCTATTATTCAGGGACAAGAAATTAATCGTTTTTACTCTGACGTAAAGGGAAATTACAAACCACATAAAGAAATCACCCATTACTTAATGAAGGTCGAAACTCACAATCATCCAACAGCTATATCACCTTTTTCTGGAGCAGCAACTGGATCAGGAGGAGAAATTAGAGATGAGGGTGCTACTGGACGAGGATCAAAACCAAAAGCAGGGTTGGCAGGATTCTCAGTCTCTAATTTAAATATACCCGGATTTAATCACTATTGGGAAAGTGACAGCATTGGTCGTCCTGATCGAATTGCATCTGCCTTGCAAATAATGATAGATGGTCCAATTGGAGCAGCTGCCTATAACAACGAATTTGGCAGACCTAATATTCTTGGGTACTTTCGAACTTTAGAAATAAATGTAAATGATGAATGGAAAGGCTACCACAAGCCTATTATGCTAGCTGGTGGTATTGGCAATATTAGTGATGGTCATACCTCAAAAAAATTATTATCTGCAAATAATCTACTGGTGCAGCTTGGTGGCCCAGCCATGTTAATTGGTTTGGGGGGCGGTGCTGCATCAAGCATGGAAACAGGAACTAATCAGGAAAATTTAGATTTTGACTCGGTTCAGAGAGGAAATCCTGAGTTGCAAAGAAGGGCTCAAGAGGTAATAGACAGATGCTGGCAGATGGGTAAAGATAATCCAATTCTTAGTATTCATGATGTTGGTGCGGGCGGTCTATCCAACGCATTTCCGGAGCTAATTCATGATGGTGGTGTGGGGGCTGTCTTTAATTTACGGTCTATACATAACGAAGAGCTGAGCATGTCACCAATGGAGATATGGTCAAATGAAGCACAAGAAAGATATGTTTTGGCTATAGATGAAAAAAGCCTGGGTATTTTTGAGGCTATATGTAAAAGGGAGAGGAGTCCTTTTGCTGTTGTAGGAAAGGCAACTAAAGAAAATAAGCTGGTTGTTGAGGATAGCATGCTGAATGACAATCCAGTAAACATGGATCTTAATGTGCTTTTAGGAAAACCACCTAAAATTATTAAAACCATAAATTCAAAATCACCTTTAATTAATCAGCCTGATGTAGGCCATCAAAACCTTGCTGAAAATATTAAAAAGGTTCTAAGTTACCCCTCAGTAGCAAACAAAGGTTTTCTTATCACCATCGGGGATAGGTCTGTAACAGGATTAATTGCACGAGATCAAATGGTTGGGCCTTGGCAAGTTCCTGTAAGTGATGTTGCTGTTACAAAGTCTGATTTCCAGAGCTCGCTGGGTGAAGCTTTTGCCATAGGTGAAAAAGCACCTATAGCTATATCTAACGCACCCGCATCCGCAAGAATGGCAGTTGGTGAAGCGCTAACTAATATTGCAGCAAGCTTTATTAAAAATATAAGCGACATTAAGCTGTCCGCTAACTGGATGGCATCTGCAGGAAGCGATGAAAACGATTTTGCTTTATTTGAGTCGGTCAAGGCTATTGGAATCGACTTGTGCCCAACATTAGGAATTAGCATACCAGTTGGAAAAGATTCTATGTCAATGCAAACAAAATGGAATGATGGTATAGAAAAAAATGTGGTCTCTCCTATGTCGCTTGTCATTACCGCGTTTAGTGAATGTTCAGATGTAACTAAAACACTGACTCCGCAGCTCATTAATGATGAAAACACCACATTACTATTTATTGATCTAGCAGAGGGCAAAACTAGGATGGGTGGCTCGTCGGTCAATCTTGTAAATAAGGTAATTGGTGGTAAAACCCCCGACCTAGAAAATCCTGAGCTTATTAAAAGATTTTTTCATACTATTCAATCACTTAACAATGAAAATAATATTTTGGCTTACCATGACCGTTCTGATGGAGGTCTTATCACAACGTTGTTTGAAATGGCCTTCGCAGGGCATTGCGGCATAGATATACAGCTTAATAAATTTGCAGATGATGAGTTATTTAAATTCTTATTTAATGAGGAATTGGGTGTTGTTATTCAGATTGAGGATAGGAAGTTACAAAATATTATAGGCAGTATTGAGGCTGAGTTAGGTCAATCTGTTTACGTAATTGGTAAACCTACGATAAAACAAGTGATTACTATTAGATCTGATAATAAAATAACCTTCCAAGATACAAGGGCAAATCTACAAAGCTGGTGGTCAGAAACAAGCTACAGGATTCAGTCACTACGTGATAATCCAAAATCCTCAAAAGAAGAATTTGAAAATATTCTTAATGACAATGACCCTGGAATAAACCCTCAGATAAACTTTGATGTCCCACAAATCATTCATTTTAATAAAACTAAGCCAAAAATTGCAATACTACGAGAACAAGGTATTAATGGTCATAGCGAAATGGCTGCAGCATTTTATTATGCTGGGTTTGATGCGCATGACGTCCATATGTCAGACATCGCATCTGGGGCAAAGGATCTTAATGATTTTCAAGCTTTAGTCGCTTGTGGAGGCTTTTCATATGGTGATGTTTTAGGAGCAGGACAAGGATGGGCTAAGTCGATTCTATTGAACGAAAAAATACGGAATCAGTTCCAAATATTTTTCAGTCGACAAGAAACATTATCCCTAGGTGTTTGTAATGGGTGTCAAATGCTCAGCAATATCAAACAATTGATACCTGGAACTGATTTTTGGCCTAGTTTTGTAAAAAATGAATCGGAACAATTTGAAGCCCGCTTCTTGAGCGTAATGATTGAAAAAACTAATTCCCCATTCTTAGAAGATATGGAGGGAAGCGTCCTTCCTATAGCGGTTGCTCATGGTGAAGGTAAGGTAAATTTTAGCAATGCCAATCAATTAGAAGGGGCAACGAACAGTAATCTTATCGCGATTAAGTATGTTGACAACAACAACAAGGGAACTTTAAGGTATCCATACAATCCAAATGGTTCAGTGTTGGGAATCACTGGCTTAAGTTCAATTGATGGTAGAGCGCTTATTATGATGCCTCACCCTGAAAGGGTATTTAAGTCGGATCAGAATTCATGGCATCCAAAAGGATGGAATGATTACGGTCCTTGGTATAGAATGTTCGCCAACGCAAATAAATTTTTTGCATAAACAGGGGAAATAAATGTACGGAATAATTAAAAAAGTTGTTTTACTGATGCTGGTAGTTTCAATGCACGCTATTGCACTTAATGATTCAGAGGAAATGGAGTTTGTTGGCGCTGTGAACGATGGTGACATTAAAATTGTAAAACGTTATGTCGAGACTATGAACGTGAATTTAGAGGACAGCTATTTCGCTTGGACTCCTTTTCTTATGTCAGCAGCAAAAAATCAGATGGAAGTAATGGAATATTTAAAAGCTAATGGTGCAAACATAAACTACACCCACCCTGTAACAAGATTTAATGCACTTCATCATGCTGCATTTAATGGCAATAAAGAGATGGTAAAATATCTTATTGACGCTGGCGTTGAGCAAAAAAATCTGAAAGGTAATGTCTCATTAATTCGGGCTCTTAACGAGGACAATAAGAAAGACATGGCTAAGTACCTTATTTCTCTTGGTCTCAAAGATGATGGATGCCAGGAGCAAAGATGTTTCTAAGTAACTCCATATATAAAGAAGCCAATAATTAAATATTGGCTTTTTTTTTGTCTATTATCTCTTAAACATAAAAGAAAGCTTCCGGTGAAAAAAAGATTTATTTTATCAGTCAGTTTTTTACCCTACCTTATAGTTTGCTCTGTAAATGCTGAAGAAAATTTTAGTAACTACAAGCAATATAATCTAACTAAAACTAATTATAATCTAGAGACTATAGCCAAACCATTTGATCATCCATGGGCTTTAACATTTATTGATGATAAAAATTTGATTGTTACGGAGAAAGGTGGTGGGCTGTTTAAGGTCAACATAGAGAATGGCTCTAAAAATCCTATCAAGCACAATATAGAGCATATTACTTATGACGGAGGAAGTATTGCTTATTCGCAAGGAGGGCTCTTAGACGTCTATTTTAACAGCCAAGACGACTACATTTACTTTACATACAGTCATGACTTTAAAGAATTGTATATCGATGGAAAGCCGAAGAAAAATTCTAGCACTGCTATCGCACGAGGAAGGTTGGCTGGTGATCAAATAGAAAATCTTGAGGTTTTATTGGTGGCCGAACCTAGGCTCCCAACAAACTTGCATTTTGGATCAAGAATTTCTATTCAAAATGATTTTCTATATGCAGGTTTTGGTGAGCGAAATGAGGGAATGATTGCGCAGGATCCTACCAAGCATCCTGGAAGTATTATTCGAATAAAAACCAATGGTGATATCCCTAAAGATAACCCAAAATTTCACGGGAATGGAACATGGCTTCCTGAAATTTATACGATTGGCATTAGGAATCCGCAAGGAATCGCTATTTCACCTCATGATGGAGAGGTTTATTTTTCTAGTCATGGGCCCCGGGGAGGAGATCATATTGGGAAGGTGAAATTAGGCGCTAACTATGGATGGAAAGATATTGCGTGGGGTGGAACTGAGTATTCTTTTTTAGGCATTGGAGATAAGCCTTTTAAAGATAAGTACGAAAAACCAATTAAAACCTGGGTTCCCTCTATGGCTATTGGCAGTATTCAGTTTTATAATGGAAGCGTTTTTCCTGAATGGCAAGGTGACTTAATTGTATCTTCATTAAACGGACAAAGCCTTATTAGATTAGATTATGAAAATAACACTATAGTGGGTGAGGAAATAATCTTTAAAAATAAAATAGGTCGTATTCGAGACTTTGAAATTGATAAAAAGGGTAATATTTACCTTATCAGTGATTCACCCAATTCCTCTCTATGGAAACTATCAAACTAATTAACTTATAAGGACAACGGAATGAAAAAAACTTTTTTTGGTTTTATTGTATTAATAGCATCCCTAACTATAAACGCAAATGAAACATTTTCTGGTTTTACTATGCCGGAATCTGTTGCTGAAGGAAGGGATGGGGCTATCTATGTATCGGAAATGGGAGAGCGAGACGTGGATAAGGACGGGAAAATTAGTAGAATTAATAAAGAGGGAGTTATAACCACAGTTGCTGAAGGTCTTTATGATCCAAAGGGAATTGTTTTTTTTAATGATAAGTTATACGTCACAGATCGCGATGTGGTTCTTGAGGTAAGCATGAATGGGTCATGGATTATTTACGCCGGAACGATGGCATTTCCCAAAACACCTGTTTTTCTTAATGATATAGATGTCTCGGTTAACGGTGATCTCTATGTCACAGATACAGGTGACTTTGAATCGAGTGGCTTTGTTTTTCTTATTAAAAAAACTGGCGACATTAGTGTAATGTTTGAAAATAATAAAAACATTAAAGCCCCGAACGGCGTACTGCCGATAACAAGCGATAAATTATTACTTGTTAATTGGACCGGTGAGCTGTTAGAAGCAGATTTAACGAATAATGAAGTAAAAAAAATCGCAGAGGGGTTTGATGGTGGTGATGGCCTAGCTTATAACAATGGGACTATTTACGTAAGCAGTTGGAAGCGCGGGATAGTTTATAAGTTTGTGAATGGAGAAAGTACTGTCATTGCAGAAGGATTTAAGGCAGCCGCAGACATAGCGCTGAGCCTAGATAAGAAAAAGTTAATAGTTCCTGACATGATGAGTGGAACTGTGACATTGGTTGATGCTCAATAATCCTTAGATTAAAAAATATAGCTTTTTATCTCCGTTTGGATTTACAAAAATAAAGCATCATTCTGCTATCATTACACTTTAATTAACTTTATATCTGGGCTTAATGAACCTTCACGAATATCAAGCTAAAAATCTACTCAAAATTTACGGGATTAATACCCCCGAACACGTTGTTGCTTCAACAACAAAAGAGGCAGAATTAGCAGTTCAGACCCTCAAAGGTAATACTTTTGCCATTAAAGCGCAAATTCATGCTGGGGGAAGAGGTAAGGCTGGGGGGGTAAAAATCATCTCCTCAAAAGAAGAGGCAAAAGAATTTTCTGAAACATGGCTTGGTAAAACCCTTGTGACATATCAAAATGCTCCGTTAGGACAACCAGTCCATAGAGTGTTGATAGAGGAAACGGTAAGTATAAATAGGGAATTATACTTTTCTCTAGTAGTCGATCGTCAGTTAGAAAAAATTACTTTGATTTGTTCGTCAGCCGGTGGGACTGAGATAGAAGATATATCAAAAAAAAATCCTGAATTGATTTTAAAAATTAGCACTTCGATAAAAGAAGAATTTTGCAATCAAGACACACATCAATTATGCGAAACTCTAGAGCTCAATAACGGCGATATCACACAATTTCTTTTACTTATAACAAACACATTAAAACTATTTATTGAAAATGATCTGAGTTTGTTGGAGATAAATCCATTGGTCATAACGGCTGAAAAAAAATTAGTCGCATTAGATTGTAAAATGAGCATAGATTCTAATGCTTTATTTAAACATCCCGATATGATTAATCTCCAGGATTGGTCACAAATTGACCGTAAGGAGGCAGAAGCTCATCATGCCGGGCTAAACTACATTGCTTTAGAGGGCAATATTGGCTGTATGGTTAATGGTGCAGGTCTTGCTATGGCCACAATGGATTTAATTAAATTGTCTGGGGGTGAGCCAGCAAACTTTCTTGATGTTGGGGGTAGCGCAACAGCAGATACAGTAAGTAAAGCTTTTAAAATATTGCTATCAGATCCAAAAGTGCGAGTTGTTTTGGTCAATATTTTTGGGGGGATTATGCGATGCGATATTATTGCAAATGGAATCATCACCGCGATTAAAGATGTTGGTATTAAAATTCCTATCGTGGTCCGGCTAGAGGGGACAAATGTCGAGCTCGGAAAAGATATATTAAACCAGAGTGATTTAAACATTATATCCGCTGAAAGTCTTACAGATGCAGCGACTCAGTCTGTTCGTCTAGCTAGAGGAATTCCTTAATGGCTATTCTTGTTAATAAAAATACGCGGGTATTATGCCAAGGCTTTACTGGAAAACAAGGTACATTTCATAGTGAACAGGCAATTCTTTATGGGACAAATCTTGTTGGTGGAGTTACGCCTGGTAAGGGTGGGCAAACGCATTTAGATCTCCCTGTATTTAATAATATGTTAGAGGCGGCCAACGAAACTAAAGCAAATGCAACTATGATTTACGTCCCTCCCCTTTTTGCAGCTAATTCAATTATAGAAGCCAGTGAGGCGGGAATAGATTTGATAGTGTGCATTACTGAAGGTATACCTATACTTGAAATGCTAAAAGTGAAAGAAGCTATCAATGCTAATGGCTCAAAACTTATAGGGCCAAACTGCCCAGGAATTATAACTCCGGATCAATGCAAAATGGGCATAATGCCAGCAAGCATTCATCAAGCAGGAGCTATAGGTATTATCTCTCGGTCAGGCACCCTCACCTATGAAGCAGTCCATCAGACAACCGCATTTGGCCTTGGGCAGTCTACATGTATTGGTATTGGCGGCGATCCCATCAAGGGATTAAATTTTATTGAGTGCCTCGCTATGTTTCAAGAAGACCCTGATACTAAGGGGATTATTATGGTGGGGGAAATTGGAGGTACCGATGAAGAATTAGCATCGGAGTATATCCAATCAAATATTACTAAGCCAGTTGTTGCTCATATTGCAGGAATAACAGCACCTAAGGGAAAACGTATGGGGCATGCTGGTGCAATCATCTCTGGCAATACTGGTAAGGCGGAAGATAAAATTTATTGTCTAGAAAAAGCTGGGGTTCTTATTGCTAGATCCCCTTCTGATATGGGCTCTATGATTAATAAGGTAATGATTGGGTTATGATGAAAAAAATATTTAGCCCTCTCAAGATAGTGCTCGTAATTTTTTGTATAAACTTTTCAGCTTATTCAGAAGAGGTTTCGTATTTATTAACTGCTTCTGCAAAAGGGGACATGGCAAGCGTCCGTGCAATCATAGAGAGTGGTGGAAACCCAAATACCAAAGATAAAGATTTGGTGACAGCATTGATGTATGCTGCAAGAAAAAATCAAGTAGACGTAATTAAATTCTTAATTCTGAATGGGGCAAATGTAAATGCTGTAGAAGAAGATGGGTGGACGGCCTTAATGTATGCAGCGAAAAAAAACTATACGGAAACAATTAAAATACTTCTAGAAAATGGGGCTGACCCTAGGATTATCGACCCAGATGGTTGGTCTGCATATGGATTGGCCGCAACCTCAGGATTTCATCAAACGATAGATATTTTGATTAAAGGCGGCATTGATCCAAACACAAGAAACAATTCGGGTCTAACAGTCCTTATGCTTGCATGTAAAAGTGGTGATGTTCTAACTATTAAAACTTTGCTCGATAATAAAGCACAAATTCATTTAAAAGATAAGTATGGAAAGACTGCGTTAACCTATGCCGTGATTAATGGCAATAAAGATGCTGTCATATTCCTTTTAAATCATGGAGCCAAAGTAGACGATTTTGATAAAAGTGAGTGGACTGGATTGGTTTGGGCTATAAAAAGGAAACAGATTGATATTGCTCGAATATTGATTGGTAAGGGGGCCGATATCAATCATGAGGATAACGAGGGGACACATATAATTCATTATGCTGTGTTTAGTAATTCAAATGAGGCTTTAGAGATGCTTATTAATGCAGGGGTGAACCTTAAAGCAACCGATCAGTATGGATTAACTCCATTAGTCTATGCATTGAAGCAGAATAACTCTCATATGGTAAAAGTAATAAAAACCGCAGGTGGGGACTATTAATTGAAAGTACATTTAGCTCAACTGAACACAATAGTAGGTGATTTAACTTTCAATAAAAACCTTATCCTTAAGGAGGCAGAGATAGCTGTGGCTAATGGGGCAAACCTACTTTTAACTCCTGAATTAAGCATAACAGGTTACCCACCGGAAGATTTGCTGCTAGACCAAGAATTTATCAAAGAATGTGACAGGAGCGTAATGGAGATAGCAGAAAAATTTCCAGGGATTATGGTAGCAATCGGCCATCCGATGTTGGTTGAAAATAAACTATATAACGCAGTTTCTATTCTCTTTAACAGTAAAATCCTAAGCACGTATCGAAAAAAAATATTACCCAATTATGGAGTTTTCGACGAAAAGCGATATTTTTCAGAAGGAAACAAAAACACTATAATTGACTATCAAGGAAAAAAGATAGGCTTTCTTATATGTGAAGATATTTGGGTTAAGGAGCCAACAGCATCATTGATTAAGGAAGGAGTCGAAATTATTCTATGTATTAATGCCTCGCCTTTCGAGTTAAAAAAACAACAAAAGCGTATCGATCAGGTTAAAAAAATAATATCTGGAAATAATCTTACTTTAGTATATTTAAATGCTTTGGGCGGTCAGGATAATGTAGTTTTTGATGGTGGCTCTTTTGTTTATGACGGTATAAAAGGTTTGACTACCGAGCTTCCTCAATTTGAAAGTATATCTGAAACAATTGACTTGAATTCTAAGAAGGCGTTTGTTTGCTCGACATACAATGATATGGAGATAATATTAAAAGGTTTGGTCTTAGCCCTGCATGACTACCTTGAAAAAAATAATATGCAGAGAGTCTTTTTAGGCTTATCAGGAGGCATTGATTCGGCTCTAGTTCTATACATAGCAACTAAGGCAATTGCAAAAAATAATATTCATGCAATTATGATGCCCTCAAAATATACCTCGGATATAAGCCTTGAAGACGCTAAGAAACTAGCAGAAGATTTAGAGGTTGACTATAAGATATACCCAATTGATAGTTTAATTGATAATGTTAATCAAGTTTTCAGTGAAGAATTTAAGGGTCTCCCAAGCGATATAACCGAAGAGAACTTTCAAGCAAGAATTAGAGGGCTTATGCTAATGGGTTTAGCAAATAAGCATAATGGAATGGTGCTTGCAACGAGCAATAAAAGTGAGCTGGCTGTTGGTTATTCGACAATATATGGAGATATGGTAGGTGGCTTTTGTGTGCTTAAAGATGTACCAAAAACAATGGTTTATAAGTTGGCACAACATATCAATAGCACAAAAAAAATAATTCCAGGTCGAATTATTACCAGGGAACCAAGCGCGGAGTTAAAAGAGAATCAAACTGACCAAGATAATTTACCAAGCTATGAAGTATTAGATGAGATTATACGGCTTTATATTGAGGAAACCAAAAGCTCTGCTTTTATAATTAATACTGGATTTGACTCTCAAATAGTGGAAAAAGTTGTAAAATTAATAAATGGTAGTGAGTTTAAGCGACGTCAATCGGCTCCTGGGCCAAAAATAACAAGCAAAGCATTTAGTGTTGATAGGCGCTTTCCAATAACCAATAAATATAAAACAAAATTACAATAGGAGTTATGATGAAAAAGATTGAGGCAATTATTAAACCATTCAAGCTTGATGAGGTAAGAGAGGCTTTATCTGAAATAGATATTATGGGTTTAACTGCGACTGAAGTTAAAGGATTTGGAAGGCAAAAAGGACACACAGAGCTGTACCGAGGGGCGGAATATGTTGTAGATTTTCTTCCTAAAATTAGGTTAGATTTAGTGGTAGAAGATAAAATGGTTGATAAGGTTGTTGAGACCATTATGAAAACAGCCCATACCGGAAAAATTGGCGACGGAAAAATTTTTGTTATGAATGTTGAAGAAGCTGTAAGAATTAGAACGGGAGAAAAAGGAGACGCGGCTATCTAATCTGATCCTAATATTTTTTTAATCTTTTCAAGATCTTCTTGTGTATCCACACCAATCGAATGAGAGCCCTCATATCTAAAAACTTTAATCTTATGATGGTTTTCTATAGCCCTAAGTTGCTCAAGGCCTTCAATATTTTCGAGATTTGATTTGGGCAGGCTACAAAACAACTTCAAAAATTTAGCGGTATATCCATATATACCAATATGTTGAAACGCTCCCTGTCCCAAGGAGTCTTCTGCCCTGCTTTTATCGTAAGGAATCATAGATCGACTAAAGTATAATGCGTAATCATCTACCCCAAGGACTACCTTGACATTATTGGGGCTGACAAAGTCATCTAAATTTCTGAATGCAGACGCTGCTGTAGCATACTCAACTCCTAATTCTCGCATTCCGTTAGCCACTTGGTTTATTAGCAAAGGGTCCATAAGAGGCTCGTCTCCCTGCAGGTTAACGATAATGGTCTCATCATCCCATCCAGTTTGATGAAGAACCTCGTTTATACGATCAGTGCCTGAAAAATGATTGGGGTCTGTAAGAATCGAGCGGAAGCCAAACTCCTCGACACAATTGAAGATTCTCTCGTCATCTGTTGCAACTACGACCTCATCAGCACCGCTTAATCTCGCTTTTCTTGCAACATGAATAACCATAGGCAATCCAGCGATCTCAATTAATGGCTTCCCTGCAAGTCTAGTACTGTTATATCGGGAGGGAATTACAACCTTAAAAGTCATTACCTATTCATCCAAACTAATTTTTCTTGCTTCACTTTCCAGCAGAATTGGTATCCCATTTTTAATCGGGTATGCTAATTTGGCTACTTTTGATATCAATTCGTTATTCGTCTTATCAAAGTCTAACGGCCCTTTAGTTACTGGGCAAACTAGGATGCTTAGTAAATTTTTATCCATCAATTCAATCCAACCTTTATCAACATGTTATTAATTAAATCATCTTCAATGTTCAAGGAAATAGAAGCGACCCATATATTACTGTGCTTTATATGTGCACACTTAATTGCATCTTTTTCTGTCATTATTATATGCATGTCCTCATAAGCATCAAAGTCACTTTGCCTAAAATTATAATGGTCATCAAATACTACCTGCGTGAAGTTTAAATTTTTAAGCTTCAAGGTTCTAAAAAATTTATTAGGATTAGCGATAGCAGTAATCGCAACTAAACCCTCATTATTAATAGAAGAAAAATTAATATGTTTCTTGCCGCTAATTGAGGTTAATTTATCATCACAATAAGATTTAATTAATTTAGCCTTTGGAATTGTTAATCTTCCATTATCGTCATTTACTATAATAGCATCAGCTTTCTTCAGTCTTGATAATGGTTCTCTTAATGGGCCAGCTGGAAGCATCATTTCATTACCAAAATACCTTAATCCATCAACAAGAATAAATTCGTAATCACGAAATAATGAGTAATGTTGTAAGCCGTCATCAGAAAGAATTATATTCGTTTCTGGGTACCGTTTTATCAAGTGATTTGCTGTTAAAAATCGATTCTTTCCAACAAATACCGGACAATTTACTTTTGTCTTAATTAGCAGAGGCTCGTCACCAACATCGCGATAAAAGCTGGAGATTGAAACTTCTCTTGGATTTGAATATTCGGACTTATAGCCCCTAGAAACTATTCCTACTTTTATTTTTTTTTGAATTAGTCGATTTGCTAACTCAATAATAAAAGGTGTTTTTCCAGTCCCTCCAACTGTTATGTTGCCGACAATCACAACAGGGATGTCTATCTTTTTTACATTTAGAACCTTAATTTTATATAAGAAATTTCTTACGCTCTGAAGCATATAGAATATGATGCTTACTGGAATTAAAATAACTCCCCATGTCAGTTTTTTATAGTGCTGATCAGTAATGAGGCTCTCAACAGACCTCAATTAATTAAACCCTCTTTTATATAAAGTTGTATACCTGCCTTTTTTCCTGATTAGTTCATCATGGGTACCTTGCTCAACAAGCTCACCGTTATGGATTACCAAGATTTTATCAGCATTTATTATGGTGCTTAATCTATGGGCAATTACGATTGATGTTCGTTTTTTCATTAAGGTATCAAGCGCCTCTTGAACAAATAACTCTGACTCAGAATCTAATGCCGAAGTAGCCTCGTCCAATAAAAGAATGGGTGCATTTTTTAGGATTGCTCTGGCAATAGCAATCCGCTGTTTTTGTCCACCAGATAACTTAATACCTCTATCTCCAATAACATGACTGAAGCCCTGCGGAAGTTTTTCTATGAATTCAAGAGCATTAGCTGCTTTTGCAGCTTTTTTAATAGCCGCTAAATTACTTTTTCCCCTTCCTCCATATGCAATATTGTTGAACACAGTGTCATTAAATAGGATAGTATCCTGACTAACTAGAGCAATTTTTTCTCTAAGGCTTTGCAAAGTAAATGCATTGACGTCGATATTGTCTATTTTTATCTCGCCTTCAGAAATCTCATACAATCGCGGAATTAAATTAATTAATGTAGTTTTCCCGCCGCCCGATTTACCGACTAGAGCAATTTTTTCTCCTGGCTTTGTCGTAAATGATATCTTCCTAATTGCTGGATGTTTTTCATCAGGATAACTAAATGTAACCTCATTGAATTGAATTTCTCCTTTAATCTTTTCTATTACTTTTTTACCCGTGTTTTTTTCTCCTACCTCATCCATTACACTAAAGATGCTTATTGCAGCCGCATAGCCAACCTGAATTTGTTCATTAATTGCTGTAATCTTTTTTATTGGGGAAATGAGCATTAATAACGCCCCAACAAAAGCAGCAAACTCTCCAGCAGTAAAATAACTGATTGAATAAAAAACTACTGAAGCAAGAGCTATGGCGGACATAATTTCAATAACTAAACTGTTTATGCCAGACATCTTTGCAAGCTTTGTATGCATCTTTCGGTTTCTAATTGATATATCGGTAAATCTTTTTAGCTCAAATAATGCTGTTCCAAATATTTTAACTATTCTTTGTGAAGCTATAGCTTCTCCTGAAACACGAGTCATATCTCCCATTGATTCTTGAACCTCGGAGCCAGCTTGCCTTAGCTTGGGTGATACCTTCTTAAGGTATAAACCCATTACAGGTGCCATTACCGCAAAAATGATAGTTAAAAACCAATCTAAATAAAGCATATACCCAACAATAGCAATAACCGTAAGAATATCCCTAAATGCATCTAGAGCTACTTTAGTAACAATGGTGGAGAGCTGCTCAGTTTCGTATGTTAATTTTGATACGATGTTGCCGGCAGCATTCTTATCAAAAAATTTTACTGGAAGAGACATAATCCTTTTAAATGAATCAAACCTAAGATCTTCTACTATCTTTCTAGACACCCACCTCATAGAGTAACCTGAAACAAATCCAGCTGCCGCCCTTATGCTCATTAGAAATACAAGCCCAATCGGAAGTAATATCGAGGCTTCAGCAGACTTTTCTACCAATCCTTCATCAGTAATTTTTTTAATTAACGCAAGAAATCCAGTGTTGGTTAACGCTAAGATTAATAAGGAAAAAATGCTAAAGCTTAAAATTAGCTTGTACCTAAGCGCATACTTTAATAGCCTGAGATAGATTTTCTTAAAACTTGGTGACTGAGAGTTTGTCGTCAGATCTTTCGTCATAATATGGTGGTTGTGCTCTTACTGCACTTTTGTTGAGAAAGTTATTTTGTTTAAACCTGCCAACCTCGAGGCTTCCATAACATTTACTACCGCCTGATGGGTTGTTAGAGCATCTGCATTGATAATAATGGATGTATCACTTTTGCCTTGTGCAGCCTCTTTGATAATGCTAACTAAATCATCAAAGTCGGTTGATTCCATAGATTTTTCATTAACAGAATACTTACCCTCTCTTGTTATTATGATAGTTATAAAACCTTCTTTTTGTTTGCTTTGGTTCGCCTCCGCTACCGGAAGATTAATCTTTAATTCACTAAATTTTGAGAAAGTTGTGCTTACAACCAAAAAAATTATAATTACGAGCAAAACATCAATCAATGGAATAAAATTAATTTCGGGGTCCGCCAGCCTTGTTTTTCTTCTAAAATTCATTCTTTACTTTCTTTCGCCCCTAATAACTTCAACCAATCTTAGCGCTTGCTGCTCCATCTCATTAACCAAATAATCTACTTTTGATCTAAAATATCTAAAAGCTATCATGGCAGGAACTGCTACAACGATACCACCTGCAGTATTATATAAAGCTACAGAAATTCCTCTTGCAAAAACAGTAACGTCGTGACCGCTTGAGGTAAAAGAACTAAAAAGTTCTACCATTCCAATAATGGTTCCAAATAATCCCAGCAAAGGGGCAACTGTAGATATTGTGCTAAGCGTACCCAAATACTTTTCCAGCCTGAAGCTTGCAAGCGAACCTGCCTCCTCAATTGAATCTTTAATTACTTCTAAGGATGCATTTTTATTTTCAATAGCTACAGCCATTATCTCACCAAGAGGAGAGTTTTTTTTAAGGGCTTCAATAGATTCTATATTTATAGATCCAGAGCTCATTAAGTTGGTAACATCAGCTAAAAGATTGCTTGGGGCAATATTAGACACCCTTAAGGTCCATAACCTTTCTAAAATAATAGCTACTCCGAAAATCGACGTTACTATCAAAGGCCAAATTGGCCAGCCTGCAGCTATAATAATGTTCCACACTGGTTTAAACTCCCCATGATTTTTATCAAGTAAAAAACTACGTTATTTGTTATTTATTGTTCCTTCAGCTAAATGATAGATCTTTTTCATCTTTCTTGCTAACTCAAGATCGTGAGTTACGAGCACAATAGAGGATTTAAATTCATTAGCTAATTCAAGAAACATATCAAACACTAATTTTGCATTTTTATGGTCTAAATTACCAGTCGGTTCGTCGGCTAAAATCAGCTGGGGCTCTATAATTAATGCTCTACCAACCGCAACCCTCTGCCTCTCCCCTCCCGAAAGCTGATGAGGGTAATGTTCAGCTCTTTTGCTAAGACCCAAAGTTTTTAACATTTTTAAAGCTCTGTTATGCGCTTTCTTATAATTACCACCTTTGATAATCAGGGGCATAAGAATATTTTCCAGCGCTGTAAAATCAGGGAGCAAATGATGTGCCTGGTAAACAAATCCAATTAGTTTATTTCTCATCGCCGCTAATTGTGATTGGTTAAGCGTATCTAATTTTTGGTCATTAATCTCTACAGACCCTTCACTTGGAATATCTAGTCCAGCCATAAGGTGGAGAAGAGTGCTCTTTCCTGAGCCTGATACCCCTGTTATTGCTATATTTTCTCCTTGGTATAGACGTATATTAATTTTATTTAAAATGGGCGCATCTAAACCTGTGTATACCTTGGTAATGTTTTGTAAATTTAAAATAAGGGCTTTACTCATGTTTCAATGTCGCTGCTGGATCTAATTTAGAGGCTTTAATGCTTGGGTATATTGATGCTACAAACGATAGAAACAAACCCATAAAGCTTATATATATAATGTCGCTACTTAAGATCTTTGAAGGTACCTCGCTAATATAATAGATATCTTTTGCAAGAAACTGAATGTTGAATAAACTTTCTATTAACGGGACAATAATGTCTATGTTTGCAGCAATGCAGATTCCCAAAATTACACCGAGAGATGTCCCAATAATTCCTGTTAAAGCTCCTTGCAACATAAAGATAAGCAATATACTGACTTGACTTGCTCCAATGGTTCGCAAGATTGCAATGTCGGATTTTTTCTCGGTTACACCCATTACAAGCGTTGAGACAATATTAAAAGCGGCCACAGCAATTATTAGAGTTAGGATAATAGACATAACCTTCTTCTCTAGCTGAATGGCTGCAAATAGATTGGTATGTTTTTTTGTCCAATCCAAAACATAAAACTTGCTGTTAGTATTGATTGCGTTATCGATGTCTGCTGAAGACTTGGCAGTTTTTTCTAAATCTTTTAACTTAACTCGTATTCCAGAAATTTTATCTCCCATTTGAAAAAATTTTTGTGCATCTATCATATGAATTAAGACCAGACCAGCGTCATATTCATACATTCCCGCATCAAAAATACCAGCAACAGTAAATTGTTTAATTCTCGGTAGCATCCCTACCGGTGAAAAATTTGCTTGGGATGAAATCATCGATATTTTATCACCTACGCCTAAAGCAAAATACCGGGCTAAGTCTACGCCGATTAAAATTTCAAATTTTCCAGGGCGCACTCTGAAATCCCCAACAGTTATTTGGTCTTCTAAACTGCTTACTGTTGATTCGCTTTCTGGATCAACTCCTCTAACCAAGACCCCTCTATTATATTTACCTATAGATACTAGAGCCTGGCTGCTCGTAAAAGGGGCAGTAGATTGGATGTTACTTAATGAAGTAATTTTGTTATCAATTTCTCGCCAATTTCCAAGATTATAGCCTGCGCTTATTACCTCTACATCTGAAGCAACATTCAAAATTCTAGCCCTAAGTTCTGATTGAAAACCATTCATTACAGATAAAACTACAATCAAAGCCATTACTCCCAAGGCTATGCCGATAATGCTAGTGAGCGAAATGAACGAAATGAAATTATTTTTATTTCTTAATCGAGTGTATCTCAAGGCTATCCACAACTCGAAAAAATGTTCCTTTAAAAAATCTTTTTTTATCATATTTTAATTAAATTTTAGATGTCGCATTCTGCTAGAATTATGGCATGTTTACAGGAATAATAGAATCAGAAGGTACCATAAGCTCCTTAGTTAAAAAAGGTGCCGATACAAGTATAAATATTTTGTTTGATCAAGCTACTCTAGATGACATTAAACCTGGTGATAGCATAGCAGTAAATGGCGTATGTCTTACTGTGGAAGCAATAACAAATAATGAGCTCAGCTTTTACTTGTCAGTTGAATCTATCTCCAAAATTGCAGACCTAAAATTAAACCAAAAAGTTAACCTAGAAAGATCTCTAAAGATTAATGAACGAATTTCAGGCCATTTTGTTTTTGGTCATGTAGACGGAGTTTGTACCATCACAGAGATAGCTGAGTTAGATGGTTGTCAGCGATGGCTGCTAAAGGCTCCTAAAGAGCTAATTAAATATATTGCAAAAAAAGGCTCTGTATCCTTAAGTGGAGTAAGTCTTACGGTTAATTCCGTGAGTGATTATGTATTTAGCATAAACCTAATTCCGTTTACATTAAGCCATACCACTCTAAAATATAATAAAGCTGGAGATAAATTGAACATTGAAATTGATATGCTGGCTAGATATGTTGAATCGATAAATAAAAAGTGATTAATTTAGAATGAATAAAATAGAGGAATTGATAGAAGATCTTAAGCAAGGGAGGATGGTTATCCTTGTAGACGACGAGGATCGCGAGAATGAAGGAGATTTAGTGGTTGCAGCTGAATTTATTAGCCCTGAACATATTAATTTTATGGCTAAACATGGAAGGGGCTTGGTATGTTTAACCCTAACAGAAGACAAGTGTAAAAAACTTAAACTGCCGCTTATGGTGGAACAAAATGAAGGCAAGCTAGGGACTAACTTCACGGTATCTATAGATGCTGCGACAGGCATTACTACAGGAATTTCGGCATCTGATAGATCAAATACTATTAAGGCTGCAATCAATGTTAATTCAAACCATACCAGTATCGTAAGGCCAGGACATATCTTTCCTCTTACTGCGCATCCTGGTGGGGTTCTCTATCGTGCTGGCCATACAGAGGCTGGTTGTGACTTATCAAATCTTGCAGGTCTTGACCCCTCTTCCGTTATATGTGAAATATTGAATGAAGATGGGAATATGGCGAGAATGCCAGATCTTATGAGTTTTTCTAAGAAGCATGATATAAAAATTGGCTCGATCGCAGACTTAATTGAATTCAGAAGTAAGAAAGAAAAATTGATCAAAAAAATTAGTGAGAAGTTGATAAAAACTACATTTGGTGAGATGAAATTAATTTTATATACAGACCTGTTGTCTAAAAATACTCATATCGCTCTTGTTAAAGGGGAAATAGAGAGCGATGATAACGTTTTAGTGAGGGTCCATGAACCCCTGTCAATTCTAGATTTTATTGAAGAGGAGACTAATCACTCCTGGCCGCCTCTTGAAGCATTAAAATTAATCAAGAATGAGGACAAAGGGGTTATTATTTTCTTAAATTACCAAGAATCACAAAATAAAATCACAGAAGCGCTTGATGCAGATAGGCAAGTTGCTGTTAAAGGAAGTGATTTAAGAAATTATGGTATCGGATCTCAAATACTAGTAGATTTAGGCGTATCCAAAATGCGATTATTATCCTCACCAAGGAAAATGCCAAGCATGACTGGTTACGGACTTCAAGTAACTGAATTTATTGAGAATATTTAAATAAAAATTTAACAATTGCATGATAAAATAAACCTATATGAATTTATATTTTATGACAACTGACTTTCATAGCTCACTAAAAATTTATTCCACTTCATTTCTACGTAGTTCCATAAGCAATGCTCTTAA
>DGAZ01000015.1 GCA_002384685.1 Methylophilales bacterium UBA4017
GTCATTGGATTATCTAGCCATTGATTTAATCGATAAATCCAGTAGATATGAAAACCCAGAAATAACATGAGCGTAAAAATTAAGAATACCAATGATGTTCTTATGTCAAAGATACTTAAAATTAACAGCGTCGCAATAATTTCAAAGATTACAAATAAAAGTAAATGCCACCTAATCTCTTGCAAGTCTTAATTCCTTTATTCTAAAAGTATTTATTATGATTCATAGTATCTTATTTTGATTATGCAACTTCAATCTATCGTTAACCTATAACCTAAACCCCTAACGGTTTTAATTAATGTGTGTTGGCGGGTATGTTTTAATGTATCCCTTAGTCTCTTGATGTGCACATCGACCGTTCTGTCATCTATATCAGATTTGTTACCCCAAATCTTGTCAAGAATTTGATTCCTACTAAATACTCTGTCGGGATTCCTCATAAAAAAATTCAATAACTTGAACTCAGTAGGCCCTATCGAAATAATCTTACCGTCTTCTTTTAACAAATGTTTAACAGGATCCAATGTAAGTCCAGCCATATTAATTGGCTCATCTCCCAATTCTGGAGCATTCCTCCTAAGGATAGCTTTTATTCTTGCTATCAATTCTTTTGGACTGAATGGTTTGGTCATGTAGTCATCTGCGCCAGTATTCAATCCTTTTAATTTGTTGTCTTCCTCACTTTTGGCAGTCAACATTATGATGGGAATATTTTTGGTGGCTGAGTTTCCTCTAACTCTCTTGGCAAATTCGACTCCATCCATTCCTGGAAGCATCCAATCCAATACGATTAGATCTGGCAATGCTTCTCGAATTATTTTTTCGGCAAATTCAGCATTTAAGGATCTTATCGGGTTGAACCCTGCTTGATGAAGATTTATTGCAATTAATTCCAATATAGATTCCTCATCCTCTACGATTAAAATATTTGCAGCCATTCTGAAAGCCTTATGTTAGTTATTAAGGTTCCAATATTATGACATTTTTATGACAACAGCATGACACTATCAAGCGGCTAGCATTGTTTATATTTATTTGATTATTTCTTGTTAATAGATTATTTTGGTAAGGATTATAGATTGAGCAAACAACAGGGAAAAAGCTATGAGTATTTTAGACAGAGAAAATATAGTTGCAGACGGTGATTTTAACAGGTGGATGGTTCCTCCAGCGGCACTGCTTATTCATTTATCCATCGGTATGATATATGGCTTTAGTATTTTCTGGCCGGAGCTGACCATGCTAATTGGATCAGAGTGCTCAAGTTCGGTGACATTCATTGACAGGGTATTTACTTCATCTTGTGATTGGCTTAGAAGTGATGTAGTTTGGACTTTTGCAATTGCTATAGTTTTCTTAGGTATGTCAGCTGCGGTCTTTGGTCATTGGCTGGAAAAAGCTGGTCCTCGAAAAGCTGGGTTTGCTGCAGCAGTGACCTGGGGTGGAGGGTTGATGATAGCCTCTATTGGTGTCTCGCTTCATCAGCTTTGGTTGGTATGGCTTGGTGCTGGTGTAATTGGAGGTATTGGATTAGGTCTAGGTTATATTTCTCCAGTTTCAACATTGATTAAATGGTTTCCTGATAGAAGGGGTCTTGCTACTGGAATGGCGATTATGGGTTTTGGTGGTGGAGCCATGATTGGAATGCCTTTAGGTGACAGCTTAATTGGTTCATATGGCGTTGCCCAGACATTTTTCATTATGGGAATTATTTACTTTGTTGCTATGACAATTGGGGCGTTTGGATATCGGGTTCCTGCTAATGGATGGAAGCCGAAAGGATGGAACCCCGCTATTAAAAAAACAAGCAGCATGATATCCAAAAACCACGTTCATGTTGGTATTGCACATAAAACACCTCAGTTCTGGTTGTTGTGGGGAATTTTATGTCTAAATGTATCCGCAGGCATTGGTGTGCTATCAGTAGCAAAGCCTATGTTCCAAGAGATTGCTGCAAGCAGTTTCGACCCCTTAATAATAGGAGCTATCGCAACTGGCTTTGGAGCGCTACTATCATTGGCTAATATTATTGGACGAATTTTTTGGGCATCATCTTCTGACTTTCTTGGGAGAAAATTGACATATGCAATATTCTTTAGCCTTGGAACCGCATTATATTTGGCTGCTCCTTGGGCTGGATTAAACCAATACATCTCAACCTTTGTCATCATAACCCTGGTGATTCTAACGATGTATGGTGGGGGCTTCGCAACTATACCAGCGTACTTAGCTGATATTTTTGGCACCCAACATGTTGGTGCTATTCATGGAAGATTACTCACGGCCTGGTCACTCGCAGGCATTATTGGGCCGATGCTTATTTCATACCTTAGGGAGTATCAGCTAGCATTAGGAATACCGACAGACCAAGCGTATAACTCCAGTTTTAAAATTCTTGCATTACTCCTAGTTGGGGGGTTTGTTCTAAATTTGTTCGTAAAACCAGTTAATAAGAAATTCTTTATGACTAATGCTCAATTGAAAAATGAGCAGGGTGCACTTAAAAATACAACCAGTAAATCAAATGCAGTCATATCAAAAACTAATATGTCATTACAAAAAATTATTTTACCTCTAGCCTGGTTGGTAGTTGGAGTGCCAATTATTTTGGGTATTCTTAATGCCTTGCAAAAGGGTATAATCATATTCCTTTAGACCTATGGCGTAGCTGTGAATAAAAATTTTATAAGAACCCTTAGGGTTGGAATTGTTTCATCTCGATTTAATGAGCCTATTGTGAGGGAGCTTTTAAATGCCTGTGTTGATAAGCTTAAACACGAAGGTGTCACTGTAGATAATATTGAATTAAGAGAGGTTCCAGGAGCCCTAGAAATTCCTGTCGTACTCAATGCATATGCATTATCTAAAACGTTTGATGTATTGATTGGTATTGGCGCTGTAATTCGAGGGGAAACCTATCATTTTGAGGTCGTATCAGATCAGTCAGCTCATGGCCTTATGCAGGTACAGTTAAATCATAATATTCCAGTTATCAATGCAATTATCACCACAAATTCTGACGAAGAGGCTTTTGCAAGAACTAAAATAAAGGGCGAGGAAGCGGCTCTCGGAGCTATAGAAATGGCGACGCTATTAAAAGACTTATGATACCTAAAATGACTAATACATCTGGAAAAAAGAAACCATTAAACAATCGACGAAAATCTCGAGAGTTGGTGATGAAAAGTATTTATAGGGGCATTGTTAACCAATTTGATATCAACCAAATTAAAAAAGATATTAGGGAGGACCCTGACTTCCTAAGGTCAGATGAGTCAATGTACTTAAGTATAGTGGAAGGCGTTCATAAAAATTTTGAAACCCTTAAAGAGGAGATTAAAACTTATTTAGATAGAAATTACGATGAACTAAGTCCAATTGAACTCGCCATTTTATTTAGTTCGCTTTATGAATTGAAATTTTCTTTAGATGTTCCCTATAGAGTGGTAATTAACGAAGCTATTGAGGTTGCGAAATCTTTTGGCGGAGTAGATGGGTTTAAGTTTATTAACGGTATTTTAAATAAGGCTGCACAACACAACAGAAAAGACGAGCTATCTCGTTCAATCTAGGTACAAAAATTTAATTTCATTGCTGTTCCAAACTATGTAATTCCCTTTTTTGTGCCAATCACCTAACACCCATCTCTGACACACATGATTTTCAAACCGGTAATCATGGGTATTTAATCTATGTGTATGCCCATGAATTAAGAGCGGCGGGTAACCGTTATCTCTGAATGCGCCATGAACTGCATCAGAATTGACATCCATAATATATTCTTGCTTATTTTTTTTCGCCTCCTCACTTTTCTCCCTTAAATCATTGCATATTGAAAGCCTTTCTTCCACTGGCTTTTTTAAAAAAGTATTTTTCCACTCATTCGAGTGGACTTGTATTCGATATTCTTGGTATTCAGTATCGTCGGTACATAAAGTGTCACCATGCATAATTAACGCCTCTTGGCCTGACATTTCAATCTGCGTAATGTCAGAAAGTGGAGTGATATTTGATGACTTAAAAAAATCTTTACCGATTAGGAAATCCCGATTTCCTGAGACAAAATAAATGTCTGTTGTAGCAGACAATTCATTGAATAATTTACAAATGTATTGAAACTGTTCCGAGTCATCACCTATCCAGTAATCAAATAAATCACCTAGAATAAATAAGGCTGAATGTTGAATGCACTCAGCCTTTAAAAATCGATTAAATAACTCAATAGTTTGTGGGTCCGATTCAGATAAGTGGACATCGGATACAAAAATAGCAGAACCCTTAAGGGTTATCAGAGGGTCACATCCTCAATAATGATTGGCTCTGTAGGAACATCTTGATGGCCATTAGAAGATCCGGTGGAAACCGCTTTTATTTGGTCAACCACTTCCTTGCCCTCTACAACCTTACCAAAGACACAATACCCAGCTCCATCCTGACCCGGATAATCTAAGAAGGAGTTGTCAGCTACATTTATAAAAAATTGCGATGTAGCTGAGTCCGGTACCGATGTTCTGGCCATTGCGACGCTGTACATTTCGTTTTTTAATCCATTACTTGCTTCGTTTTTGATTGGCGCAAGCGTTTCTTTTTGATTCATACCTTCATCAAAGCCACCGCCCTGAACCATAAAGCCTTTTATGACTCGATGAAAAATAGTGCCTTTATAATATCCATTATTAACATAACTTATGAAGTTTGCACTCGAAATGGGTGCCTTTTTTTCATCAAGCTCAATTGAGAATGATCCTTTATTCGTTTTGATAGTTATCATTTTTTACCTTTATATATTAATGAATAATTTTAATTGATTTGATGGTTACAGTTTTTATCGGAACATCACCCATGCCTCTGGAAACATGGGTCGATAAATTTCCAATTTGTTTAACTACATCTTCACCCTCTATTACTTTACCAAATACACAATAACCTGCACCATCATCAAGAAAGTAATTATCAGCAAGGTTTATGAAAAATTGAGAAGTTGCTGAATGCGGATCATTTGTTCTCGCCATAGCAATTGAATAAATCTCATTTTTTAAACCATTATTAGATTCATTCTTTACAGGGTCATTAGTTAATTTTTGATTCATCTTTTTGTCAAACCCACCGCCCTGAATCATGAAGCCTTTTATGACCCGATGAAAAATAGTTCCTGCATAAAATCCATCGTTCACATATTGAAGGAAATTTTTTACTGTGTTGGGCGCTTTTTCACTATCCAGCTTTACTGTTATTGAGCCCTTGCTCGTTTCAATAATAACTGTTTCTGCTATTGCATTGAAAGACATGAGAAATGAGGATATGAGCAGTGTGATTAATATTTTTTTCATTTTTTTATGTTAGCTTTATAAGGTTTAAAAGTTAAACTCAAATTAAGTAACTTGAGCTACGTGGTATAATTTTTTAACAAAATTTATCACAAATGATAGCTCATTACCACCCAATACTGACGAAATTAGAACATGATTAAATTATTTAACAGCCTCTCAAAGAAAAAAGAAATTTTTAAAGCCATTGAGCCTGGAAAGGTAAAAATGTATGTGTGCGGAATGACTGTTTACGATTTTTGTCATTTGGGCCATGCAAGGGTTTTAATAGTTTTTGATCTTATTAATCGATGGTTTAAGGTAAGCGGTTATGACGTTATCTATGTAAGAAATATAACCGATATAGATGACAAAATTATTGCCCGAGCAGCTGAGCAAGGCATTCCTTTTGGAGATTTAACGCAAAAATTTATTGACGAAATGAATACTGATGCTCATACATTGGGTGTTATTAGCCCTGATATCGAACCAAGAGCTACAGAATCGATAGGAGCAATGATAGCCATGATTCAGACTTTATTGGAGAAGAACTTCGCATACATTGGAGCCAATAATGACGTATTTTACGCTGTCACTAAGTTTGATGGATATGGGAAGTTATCAGGAAAATCGTTAGAGGACTTAAGGGCTGGTAATCGAGTAGAGGTGGATAAGTTTAAGAAAAATAGTTTTGATTTTGTGCTATGGAAGTCTGCTAAACCAGGAGAACCTTCCTGGGATTCGCCATGGGGAAAAGGGAGGCCAGGGTGGCATATCGAATGCTCAGCCATGAGTAATAAATTTCTGGGAAAAAATTTTGATATTCATGGGGGTGGACAAGACCTCCAATTTCCTCATCATGAAAATGAGATAGCCCAGTCAGAAGCCTCCAATGATTGTCAAATGGCCAACTATTGGCTGCACAATGGCTTTGTAAGGGTTGATGATGAAAAGATGTCTAAATCACTGGGAAATTTTTTTACAATTCGTGAAATACTTAAGCATTATGATCCAGAGGTAGTACGATTTTTTGTACTAAAAGCACAATATAGAAGTCCTTTAAACTATTCCGACCACCATCTTGAAGACGCGAAACAAGGTTTAACTAGGCTGTATCTAGCGATTAGAGAAAGTAATAGTATTATTGATCAAAAGATTGATTGGAAAAATAGTTTTTCTTGTCAGTTTAAGGATGCGTTGGATGATGACTTTAATACGCCTGAAGCTATCTCTGTTTTATTTTCACTAGCTAATGCAGTAAATAAGAATCGGCAAAACGAAGAGCAAGCATTGTTAATACAGCTAGCAAATATACTGGGTATTTTAGAGATGGAGCCAGAAGTATTTTTACGTGGCAATATAGAGGCTGATGATAAGAATGTTGATATTGATCAACTAATAAACGACAGATTAGAGGCAAAAAAAAATAAAGACTATCAAAAAGCGGATGAAATTCGTATATTTTTAGAAGGCCGTGATATCTTATTGGAAGACACACCTAACGGAACAATATGGAGGAAAAAATAGGGTATGCCGGTAAATCTCACACAGCCAAATAAAAAAAATATACTTAGCATTCCTGGAATTGTTTTAGGAACTTTTGAGGCAGGGATTAAGTATAGCAATCGAAAAGATTTAACATTAATTCTCCTTGATGAAGGCTCTGTGGTCGTTGGTGTTTTTACAAAAAATCAATTTATGGCGGCACCTGTAAAGGTCGCAAAAAATTATTTAAGCGATGGGGGCAATAAAAGAGCACTCCTTATAAATACCGGCTCTGCTAATGCTGGGACGGGTGAGGCGGGTATTAATAATGCAAAGCAAACTTGCCAAGCCCTTGCAAAAAGATTAAATATTTCTGAAAATCAAGTTTTACCATTTTCAACTGGCGTTATCATGACGGATCTACCAGTTGGTAAAATTGTAAACAGCCTAGGCCCATTAATTACAAATCTAGACCCTAATAATTGGTTAGATGCAGCTATTGCCATAATGACAACGGACACTATTCCTAAAGCCATTTCTTCATCAGCTATCATTGAGGAGAATGAAGTAAAGGTAACTGGTATTAGCAAAGGTTCCGGCATGATCAATCCAAATATGGCTACAATGCTTGCATTCATTGGAACGGATGCAAACATTAATGAGGCGATGTTGAAGGAAATGATTCAGGAAGTCACTGATGAAAGTTTCAATAAAATAACTGTGGATGGAGACACCTCAACCAATGATTCATTTATTATTATGGCAACAAATCAATCCAAGCATTCCGAGATAAAAGAAAAAAATCAATCATATAAAATGTTAAAAGAAGCCATCTTGGATGTAGCCAGTTTTTTATCTAAAGCTATTGTCAGGGATGGTGAGGGGGCAACTAAGTTCATTGAGATTAATGTAGAGCAGGGTATTGATGAGCAAGAATGTCAAAAAGTAGCTAAATCAATTGCTAATTCCCCTCTTGTTAAGACTGCTTTTTTTGCTTCCGATCCTAATTTAGGAAGAATTATGGCTGCTATAGGTAATGCACCTATAGCAAATATTGACGTATCACTTATTGATATATACTTAAACGATATTTTATTTGCTCAGCAAGGGTTTGTTGCACCTAGCTATAGCGACCTTATAGGCAAGGAAGAGATGAGGAAAGATGAAATATGTCTGAAGATTATTATGAGGAGGGGAGATTCTAATTCGACTGTGTGGACCTCAGATCTCTCTTATGATTACGTAAAAATTAATGCTGAGTACAGAACATAGCTAGAGTAGAAATAGAAGCATCAGTAGGCGTCCTGATCAATCAACATGATGAGCTTTTGCTTGCCGAAAGACCAATAAAAAAAACATGGAGTGGATGGTGGGAATTCCCAGGAGGTAAAATAGAGCCTGGCGAGACTCCCGCGCAAGCCTTAAGCCGAGAGCTTAAAGAAGAAATAGGTATCGTAGTTACTGTTGCTGATAAATGGATTACTAGAGAGTACTCTTACGATCAGGTCGACGTTAAGCTACATTTTTTCAAGGTAACAAAGTGGGCGGGTCAAATTCAGCCAAAAGAGGAGCAGCGCCTCTCCTGGAACAACCCTTCTTCACCGCATGTAAGCCCAGTATTACCAGCTAATGAACTAATCTTTAAGGCTATTAGGTTGCCGGAACTATATGCAATCACAAACGCAGAAGAACACCCCAATAACTTTATTGCACTGGTTGCAAATAAATTACAACAAGGATTAAGGCTAATCCAAATAAGAGAAAAAGTAATAAAAAAAGATTTATATGTTGAATTAGCTAAGAAAATTATTGGCATGGCGGCACCCTATGGCGCTAGAGTGATGATCAATTCAGATACGGAGTTAGCTTATACGCTGGGTGCTGATGGAGTTCATTTAAATTCTAAGTTATTACATAGCTTATCTGATAAACCGGCAAACCTAATTGTCTCTGCATCATGCCACAACACTGCAGATATTGAGAAAGCTATCAACAAGAATTTGGACTTTATTGTATTGTCCCCAGTAAAAGAAACACTTTCTCATCCTGGGTTAGTTGGTATGGGTTGGAACAGGTTTAATACATTATTAAAAAAACATAATATGCCTGTATATGCCTTGGGAGGTATGCAAAGAGCTGATCTAAAAAAAGCATTAGATAATGGAGCGGTTGGAATTGCCTCTCAGAGATCTGTGTGGGTAGATTAAATCACCTCACCTCACCTCAAATATAATGTCCTTAGATACAATTTGTGCTTTTTCTAAAAAATTAAAAGTCACTTTAATCTTTTCTCCTTTGCTAAGAGTATTTTGAATACCAAAAAACATTAAGTGATCGGCTCCGGGTTGTAAGATAAAAGCTTTATTAGCCTTCAATAAAGGTTTTTCAATTTTACGCATCCGCATTATTGTTTCACCGTTAGTACTTTTCTCCATTTTCATGGTGTGGACTTCAATTTTCGATATATTCTCTGATTCAATTGAGTCTATAAGCAAATCTTTTGTTGATATGAGCTTGACAAAGCCTGCGGAAATATTTTGTCCTGGACGTGGAGCCTTAATAGTAGGGGAGTCAACATTTAAATCAAGTGCAGATGATGTGGCACTAACTGTTACGCCTATCAAAAAAATAATCCAATAATTAATCTTCATTGTAGTCAATCTCATGATTCTCTCCTGGTATATGATATTCCTCGGATGCCCAGGCACCCAGATCAATCAATTTGCATTTTTCAGAACAAAAAGGGCGGTAAGCATTAGAGGGTAAGTAGTCTGTTTTTTTTTTACAGGTTGGGCAGGGTATTTTCATTGAATTAAAGTGAGCCTGTACCGATTTTAAATTTAATGCTCTTATCTAGCATTGTGTGTTTAAGGTAGTGCTCAAAGTGAATGCTTAAGGCATATTTGTTTGACGAGACATTCGGGTAGTACTTGGATCTAAGATTCATTGATATTGTAATGAGATCATTTTTTAGTGATGGGTCCAATTTTTTTTGAAATACACCTCGTTCCGCACTAACCAACTCTTCTTTTGCGCTGGATCTTAAAAGGGCTAAAACAACAAATATCGCTTCTTTTATTGGTTGAAAAGGTGCTATTTTTTGCTTAAAGTAGTCTTTTCTTGCTAAAGGTGTTTCACATTGAAGCCAAAACTGAAATTCAGGAAAGTCCACACTTGTAATGCCATAAGGGCTGTCCTTTCTTGATTTAATTTCTTGTAAATATTTATCATCGCCAAAATAGAAGCCAGGCTGAATTTTTGCTTTTTCTAGTTTAGTTTTTGCTTTTGAAAGTTTAACCATAAGCGCATTATTAGCTTGCGTTTTTGCCTTCGACCTAAGTTTTAATTTTTGCCTTTCAATTTCCTGAATTAAATCGACCTTTAAATCAGACCTTGATGCAGTGAGCATGAGCTCGAATAGTCTTTCGAAAAGGGAAAACTCAGTATACTTCTTAGCGGAAGTTGCCAACACATCAATTTTGAGAAACAACTCTTCTACTCGGATTAATTTTCTAATCCTTTCATTCAGTGGGAATTCGTATCTAATCATTATTTACCTAGTTTCTGAAGTGTGAGTTTATGAAAGTTGACAATTTTTGCTAGAAACTCTTCAAGCAAACCATCATTATTTATAATATTATCAGCTTTCTGTAGCCTTTCCTGTCTGCTAGCTTGCGAAGCAATTATTTTCTCTACTATATCAGGAGTAACACCATCTCTCTTCTGCGTTCGATTTTTTTGATTGTCGATATTGCAGTCGATTAATAAGCTTTCATGAATGACATCTAAATAGGCATTAGATTCAAATAGAAGTGGTATTACAACAACCAAATACAATGAGGTAGCACATTGCTCAATTTGTTTTAAACATTGCTCATGAATCATGGGATGTAAAATTAATTCAACTTTATTTTTGATTGCTACATTATTAAACATAAGCGATTGAAGTTTTTTTCTGTCGATCTCTTGCTCATTCTTTAAGATTGATTCCCCGCAACCCTTAACTAACAATTGATATCCCAATGCATTCTTTTTAAGCAACCCCTTTGCAATCACATCTAAGTCTATAATTGGGACACCCAAGGAAGAGAGTTGTCTAGCCGCCTCACTTTTACCAGAGCCAATACCGCCTGTTAATCCTATAATATGCATCATGCCCTTGAAAAATAATTAAAAAACACCATGTTATTATTACACTCAATATGATAACTTAAGCATTAGATATGACACAAAATAAAACCACCCTACCAAGCATTATAAACAATTTAGAGCTTGATCATTCATCTCTAATGGATTCTATTATCTGTAAGGTGGAAGTTGATTTAGTTGGGTGGCTCGCTGATTTGTCTGGAGGGAAGGGGTGGGAAGTTGCATCAGATAATGCATTCGAGCAGTACGTCACTTTTTTTCTTCGGAAAGAGAATAACTACGCTGAAATTACTTTATTTAATGGCGGTTTCGCTCAAGTAGAACTGAATGAGCAAATTATTTTTTACGGGGATTTGCTTGCGGTTAAAAATAAATCCGCGCAGATGAATTACTACGCACTACAAAGTGGAGAAAAAATTATTATGCAATAAATATTTTAGCCCTTGCGCTCAACAATATAGTGAGCCAAAGCATTTAATGTGCTTTTTGTTTCACTATCATCAAATTTCCCTAACACCTCATTAACCTCGACAACTTTAAAAGCCAAATGTTTTTGAACGGTAGCTATTGCATTTGTATCGCTTAACACTTGAATAATATCCGGCAGACGGTTAATATCTCCCATCTTGATAGCATCTTTAATTAACTTACTTTGATTGTGGGTTCCATTTTTCATTGCGTATATCAAAGGCAGCGTAACCTTGCCCTCAGCTAGATCATCACCAACATTCTTTCCTATTTCAATCTCTTTTCCTGAATAATCTAGAATATCATCAGTTAATTGAAACATGATCCCAAAAATATTACCAAGCCTAGAAAGATCGGCTTGTTTTTCATAATTTATCTCATTCAAAACTCCAGCAAGAGACCCGCAAGATTCAAAAAGTTTAGCTGTTTTAAAGTTGATTACCTGAAAATATTGACTCTCTGAGAGATCTGGATTTTTAGTATTTAGCAGTTGAAGGATTTCGCCTTCAGAAATCGCATTTGTTGTATCAGCTAGTATTTTCATTATCGCCATATTGTTTATTTGGGTCATCATCTGGAAGGATCGTGAATAAATAAAGTCTCCCACTAAAACGCTTGAAGAATTTCCAAATATCGCATTCGCTGTTTTTTTACTGCGTCTCTGAGTTGATTGATCTACTACGTCGTCGTGTAAAAGAGTTGCGGTGTGAATAAACTCTATTATTGCAGCCATAGCGTGATGGTTTGGTGTTATTTCACCAGTTAATCGCGCAAATAAAAGATAGATAGAGGGCCGCATACGCTTTCCCCCGCTATTAATAATATGATTAGAAATTTGATTAACAATGGGTATTTCTGAAAACAAGGATTTTCTAATTACATTGTTAACTTCATTTAAATCGTTTGATATGGGTGATAAGATTGTTGATAGCAATTTGATAAATTTTTAACAGTTATAGGGTGTAAGGTTTCATTTTATCATACAGATAACATTGGAATCGAATACATACGTTAAAAATATAGGCTTACAACCTAAGATTTAATTGATAAATTGTATTAATTTAAGTATAATTCCGGCTCTAAATTGTTATATAAAATAAGGTTACGATCATGTATGCGGTAATTAAGACAGGCGGTAAGCAATTCAAAGTTTCTGAAGGCTTAACATTAAAAGTTGAAAAATTGACTACTGAGGTAGGTAAGCAACTTAGTATTAACCATGTACTAACACTTGTAGATGGCGAAAAAGTTACTATCGGTACTCCATTGGTCAAAGGCGCTACTGTTGATGTTACTGTTCTTGCACACGGGCGTGGCGATAAAGTTAAGATATTTAAAATGAATCGTAGAAAACACTACAGAAAGTCTCAGGGTCATAGACAAAGTTTCACTGAGATTAAAGTCGACAAGATTGCAGTAAAATAATAAGGATTTAAACTAATGGCTCACAAGAAAGCAGGCGGAAGTTCAAGGAACGGCAGAGACTCAGAATCAAAAAGATTAGGGTTAAAAGCTTACGGGGATCAATTTGTAAAAGCTGGAAGCATAATATTGAGACAACGTGGAACAAAAATGCATCCTGGAACCAATGTTGGAATTGGCAAAGACCATACATTGTTTGCAAAAACAGATGGCAAGGTAAGTTTTTCAACCAAGGGCGCATTAAAAAGAAAATTAGTGCACGTTGTAACTGCCTAGATTTGTTTAAGATTATTTCAAAGCCCTATCATTTGATAGGGCTTTTTTGTTTGGTGGACCATAATGAAATTTATAGATGAAGCAACGATTAGGGTTTTTGCTGGTGATGGCGGCAATGGTATAGCTTCGTTTAGGCGGGAGAAGTATGAGCCTATGGGAGGCCCTAATGGTGGCGATGGAGGGAGAGGTGGGTCTATATATGTTGAATCGGATGAGAATATTAATACACTTATTGATTTTAGATTTGTTAAAAATTACAGAGCAAAGCGTGGTGAAAATGGAAGGAGTGCAGAATGTTATGGGGCAAAGGGAGACGATCTGATTCTCCGAGTACCTGTAGGGACAGTAATAACAGAGAAACAAACCGGAGAAGTACTAGCTGATTTTGAAAATCATGGAGAAAAACTCATCATTGCCAATGGTGGCAAAGGGGGCCTTGGTAACGTACATTTTAAATCCAGCACAAATAGAGCTCCGCGGCAGTGCACACAAGGAGATCCAGGGGAAGAATTTGAATTATACCTAGAGTTAAAAGTATTGGCTGATGTTGGATTGTTAGGTATGCCAAATGCAGGAAAATCATCTCTCATTCGATCTATCTCTGCAGCAAAACCTAAAGTTGCCGATTACCCTTTTACTACCTTGCAACCGAATCTTGGGGTTGTTAGGGTTGATAACG
Organism: Methylophilales bacterium UBA4017; assembly: GCA_002384685.1. Classification (GTDB taxonomy): domain Bacteria; phylum Pseudomonadota; class Gammaproteobacteria; order Burkholderiales; family Methylophilaceae; genus BACL14. The sequence goes on from DGAZ01000015.1 coordinate 13,786, forward strand.
AAAGAAGCTTTGTTGTTGCAGATATACCTGGATTGATTGAGGGTGCAGCAGATGGATATGGACTAGGCCATCAGTTTTTAAGGCACTTAGATAGAACGAAATTGTTATTGCACTTAATAGACATAGCGCCATTTGATGAGTCGGTTGATCCAGCAAAAGAGGGAGAAGCGATCATTAATGAGCTTAAAAAATACAGTATAGATTTGTTTAATAAACCAAGGTGGCTTATTTTAAATAAAATTGACTTAATAACAAATTTAGATCAAATTCAGGATGAGATTAAAAGTAAGATGAAATGGAAAGGTAAAGTTTTTTGCATCTCCGCTATTAACGGTAAGGGTTGCAGAGAATTAACATTCGAGATTATGAAGCATGTGGAGGGCTTAAAGAAAGATGAATAAGATAAATTTTTCTTCATCAAAAAGAGTGGTTGTTAAGCTTGGCTCAAGCATCGTAACAAAAGAGGGCGGAGGCATTAATGAGCTTCAGCTTCAGCATATAGTCGAGCAAATAGCTGAGTTAGTTAAGCAAAAAAAAGAGGTGGTGCTAGTTTCGAGCGGCGCTATTGCAGCTGGCTTAAAAAAATTGGGTTACAAAGAAAGACCTCATCAGTTGAGTGAGCTGAGGGCGGCTGCATCAGTGGGGCAAATGATTATAGCGCAAATCTACGAGCAGTTATTTAGCAGATCTGGCTTAGTTTCGTCGTTAGTATTGTTAACTCACGATGACTTAAGCATTAAAAAAAGTTACTTAAATGCACGATCAACAATAAGTCACCTTATAGAAAAGAAGATTATCCCGGTCATTAACGAGAATGATACAGTTGCCGATGATGAAATAAGGTTTGGAGATAATGATACCCTTGCTGCTATGGTCGCCAATTTGATTGAGGCTGATTATTTGGTGCTGTTAACTGATCAGGAGGGTTTGTTTTCAGATGATCCACGGAAAAATGCCCAGGCAATTCTTATTGATCATGCATACATTGACGATGCTAAGTTGGAACTTGTGGCCCAAGACACGACATCGAAGGTTGGGACAGGTGGCATGCTAACTAAAATTAAAGCAGCCCAACGAGCATCACTTAGCGGAACACATACGATCATTGCTTCTGGAAGGTCACCGAACATATTAACTCAATTGAATAAGGATGAATCTGCTGGAACACACCTTGAATGCAATGTAGCTGAGCTTGTAACAAAGAAAAAGTGGATTGCAAACAATCTCAGATCTAAGGGAAAGGTTTATATCGATAGTGGAGCCGAGGAAGCGATAGTTTTTAATGGAAAAAGCCTTTTAGCTGCAGGTGTAATTAGGGTCGAAGGAAAATTTAATCGGGGCGAAATTGTACGATGCATTAATACGAAAAACAAAGAGATTGCTAAGGGCTTAGTTAACTATAGTAGCGAGGAACTAGGAAAGATTGCGGGCTATTCAAGCGAAAAAATTGAGTCGTTATTAGGTTACATTAATGAATCAAATTTAATACACAGAGATAATATGGTGATATTTTTTAAAGAAAAGATAAAAAAGGAAAAAGTGGATGGATAACTTAAAGCCAATAGTGGCAATCATTATGGGATCTAACAGCGACTGGCCAACAATGGAAAATACTGCCAAAATTTTAGAAGATTTCGGCATTCCTTACGAAGCAAAAGTGGTATCTGCCCATAGAACACCAGACTTGATGTTTGAATTTGCAGAAAATGCCAGGAAAAATGGATTTAAGATTATTATAGCGGGAGCAGGGGGAGCTGCACACCTGCCGGGCATGGTAGCATCAAAAACCACCTTACCTGTTCTTGGCGTTCCTATACCCACTAAACATTTAGAAGGGCAAGACTCATTACTATCGATCGTACAAATGCCTAAGGGTATCCCTGTTGCCACTTTTGCAATTGGAGAGGCGGGAGCATCGAATGCAGGACTATTTGCTGTATCCATGCTTGCTGAAAGTGATGAGGAGGTACAAAAAAAACTTAATAAATTTAGAAGTAACCAAGTTGATATGGTGTTGAATATGAAACTAGGGAATACATAATTGGAATCAATTAAAGATGATATGCTTGGCATCCTTGGTGGTGGCCAATTAGGAAGATTTTTTGTAATTGCAGCACAAAAATTAGGATTCAGAGTTACCGTTCTAGATCCTGATGAGAAAAGTCCAGCTGGCATGATCGCTGACGTACATTTGTGTGCTGAATATACAGATAGAAAAGCTTTAGATAAAATAATATCAAGCTGTTCATCAGTAACAACCGAATTTGAAAATATTCCATTCTCTACTCTTGAGTATCTAGAAAAAAAGTTAATAGTGCGCCCGTCGTCTAGTGCTGTAGCTGTTGTTCAAAATAGGATTATAGAAAAAACTTTTTTAATAGACAACGGAATCCCTGTAGGCCCCTTTTTTGTGATTCAGACACTCGCCCAGCTAAATGATGTCCCTAGTGATATTTTTCCGGCTATTTTAAAAGTGGCTCAATTTGGATATGACGGTAAGGGACAAATTCATGTTAACAACATAGCCGATCTAGAAATTGCTTATAATTACTCCGGACAAGTCCCCTGTGTTCTTGAAAAGAAACTTTTTCTTGATCTTGAGGTGTCTGTGGTGCTAGCAAGATCTCACAACGGCATACAAGTTTATTTTCCTGTAGCTGAAAATAAACATATTGACGGTATTCTTGATATATCTTTAGCACCAGCAAGGATACCCGCTAGCTTTGTATCAATGGCTAAAGAATACGCTCATCAAATTGCTGTAAAACTTAACTATATCGGTGTTATGGCGGTGGAATTTTTTATAGTTGACGGAAAATTATATGTTAATGAGATTGCACCCAGGCCCCATAATTCTGGACATTTCAGCATTGATGCCTGCAACCACAACCAATTTGATTTGCAAGTAAGGGCTCTTGCAGGGCTAGATCTTGTTCAGCCAGAAGAAAAATCTAGCGCTATTATGGTCAATATATTAGGGGATATTTGGTTTAAAAATGATAAGTACATAAATCCCGACTTTGATATTTTGAATCGTGAGTCAAGCGTTAATGTACATTTGTACGGTAAAGCAGAGGCTCGCAAAGGAAGGAAGATGGGCCACTATACTTTGACTGGTGACGACCTAAATAAAATGCTTGATAAAGCTAAGATTTTAAAGGAAATGCTCTCTGAATGATTGAGAGCATCTGAAAAACCTACAAGGATTTGATGGCAGTATTTAACCTTGATTTATGTCGAGCCGCTTTATTCTTGTGAACAATTTTTTTATCAGCAATTCTATCAATCACCGGCACATTCTCTTTGTATGATTCAGTAGCAACTTTTTTATCACCTGTTTGTATTGCTTTTACAATCTTTTTAACAGCAGTTCTAAAAATTGATCTAAGGCTAGCATTGTGCGCCCTTTGAGTATCATTTTGTCTTGCGCGTTTTCTAGTTTGGGCTGTATTTGCCATATATTTAATCCCTGTATATACATATTAAAAATAACCCCGTATTCTATCTATTTTCCACTGTATGCACAAGAAGAAACTCATTAACTATGAATAACCATTCGATTAGTTAAAGCTATAATAACTACTACATGAATTATACAAACTTACACCCATGATAAATCTCTCAAAAGCATTAGCAGGCGTTGGAGGGATGACAACAGTCTCAAGAATATTAGGATTTTTGCGGGATAGCATTATCGCTCGAATTTTTGGGGCGGGGATGGTTACAGATGCATTTTTTGTTGCATTTAAAATTCCTAATTTACTGAGAAGAATTTCCGCAGAAGGAGCATTCACACAGGCCTTTGTGCCAATTTTAGCTGAGTATAAATCCAATAGATCAACTAAAGAAACAGCAGTATTAATAAACAAAGTAGCCACGTTGCTGGGCATTTTTTTAATCCTAGTAACTATGCTTGGTATTTTTGGGGCACCTTGGCTCATATATCTAAGCGCCCCCGGCTTTGCTTCTGACCCTGAAAAATTTAACCTCACGGTTGATATGTTAAGAGTTACCTTTCCATACATATTCTTCATTTCATTGGTATCAATGGCTGGAGGTATTTTGAATTCGTATGGAAAGTTTATTGTCCCAGCTTTTACTCCGGTTTGGCTTAATATAAGCTTTATTATTGCCGCGTTATTCTTTGCTGATTCTTTTTCCCAGCCTGTTATGGTTCTGGCCTGGGCAGTATTTGTAGGCGGAATACTTCAATTAATTTTTCAGATTCCGTTTTTAAGGCAAATTGGCTTATTACCAAAGTTAGATTTTAAGATCAATGATCCGGGTGTATGGAGAATAACTAAACTAATGGGTCCCGCCATATTAGGGGTATCGGTGACACAAATATCACTGCTAATTAATACGATATTTGCTTCATTTTTGGCAGTTGGGAGCGTTTCATGGCTTTATTACGCAGATAGATTGATGGAATTTCCTGTAGGTGTTCTTGGTGTAGCATTAAGCACCATTCTTTTGCCAAGCCTTTCAAGTAGTATTTCAGAAAATAACAAGGCAGAGTATTCGAATTTGGTTAATTGGGGATTAAAGCTATCTATATTGTTGTCTGCACCAGCTGCTGCAGCCTTGTGTATACTTGCAATCCCCTTAATTACAACCCTATTTTTTTATGGAGCCTTTACTGAGCAAGATGTTCTTATGACTCAATATGCATTGACAGCATACAGCATTGGATTAATTGCTTTAATTCTCATTAAAATATTAGCCCCAGCATTTTATGCTCAAAAAAACATAAAAACACCTGTAAAGATAGCGATCTTTACCTTATTTTGTACACAAGTCATGAATATGATTTTTATTGGATTTATTGGCCACGCAGGCCTTGCCTTAGCTATAGCGATTGGGGCTTGTATTAATGCGGCATTGTTATTCCATCATCTAAAGAGAAGTAAAATCTTTGTTCTGGAGGCAGGCTGGATGAAGTTTTTGGCGAAAATTATTTTTGGACTAGTTGTTATGAGCGTTTCTCTGTTATTTTTTAAAGGGCCAGATAGTATTTGGTTGGCATATTCAGTATGGGAAAAAATTTACCACTTATGCACCTTAACCCTTATAGGACTAGCTTCTTATTTCATTTCACTTAGGATGGTAGGTATTAATCTAACTGTGTTCACGCGAAGATTAAGCAAGCAATAAAATGCAAGTATTTAGACATCTTAACGGAAGCCACCCAAGTTCAATTCTAACCATAGGGAATTATGATGGAATTCATCTTGGCCACCAAGCCATTTTAAATAAACTCATTGTAAGCGCTAAAAAGAACAACCTACTTTCTTCGGTGATGACGTTTGAGCCTCATCCCAAAGAGTTTTTTTATCCAAATGACGCACCTGCAAGAATTATAAGCCTTAGGGAAAAGTTAGAGTATTTTGATGAAAAAAAAATTGACCAAGTCTTTATCGTTAAGTTTAACCATGAATTTTCCAACATTATTAGCGCTCAATTTATCAATATACTGAAAAATAACATACAAGCTAAACAAGTGATTGTAGGAAATGATTTTAGGTTTGGAGCAAGACGTGAAGGTGATGTAGACAGCTTAATAAAAAGCGGAATAGATGTATGTATTATGGAAAAAGTTCAGGATAAGGGTGAGCGTATATCAAGCACTATGACAAGAATTTTATTGGCAAATGGCGACTTGGATAGGGCCAGCAATATACTTGGAAGACCCTACTCAATTTCAGGCAAAGTAGTACATGGAGATAAAAGAGGCCGAGAGATAGGCTTTCCGACGGCAAATATCCATATGTTTCACAATCGACCTCCATTAAAAGGAGTCTTTGCTGTAAAATTGAATGGCATAGCAGGAGTCGCAAACTTAGGAGTCAGGCCGACTATCGCAGGCGTATCAAAGCTTCACTTAGAAGTTCATTTGTTCGACTTTTCAGCTGATTTGTATGGCAAGCATGCCAAAGTAATTTTTTTGCAAAAAGTAAGAGACGAGAAGAAATTCAAAGATATTGAAGCTTTAAAAGACCAAATTAAAATAGATATTAAAAAGGCTAAATTTTTTTTAGAAGACTATGACAGAAGAAAATAAATACAAACTGAACCTTCCCGACACCTCATTTCCCATGAGAGGTAATCTTGCAAAAAGAGAGCCTGGCTGGGTAGACGAGTGGAAAAACAAAAACCTTTATGACGAGATAAGAAAGTCAAGAAATGGTGCGCCAAGATACGTTCTTCATGACGGGCCTCCCTATGCTAATGGCGATATTCATATAGGCCATGCTGTAAATAAAATTCTAAAAGACTTTATTGTGAAATCAAAAACATTGTCTGGCTTTGATGCCCCCTATGTCCCTGGCTGGGATTGCCATGGACTGCCTATTGAGCTAGTCATTGAAAAAAAATATGGAAAAGAAATGGACCCTGCAAAATTTAGGGAGTTATGTAGAGGTTATGCAATTGAGCAGGTGACTAGACAAAAAATAGATTTTCAAAGATTGGGCGTTCTTGGCGATTGGGATAACCCGTATCTAACATTGGATAAATCCACGGAAGCAAATATTGTTAGATCTCTCGCAAAAATTTATGAGCATGGATTTCTATATCAGGGAAGTAAACCAGTCCATTGGTGTACAGACTGTGGTTCTGCATTAGCTGAGGCGGAGGTGGAGTATGAAGATAAGACCTCCACTGCAATTGATGTTGCTTTTATACTAACCCAACAAAAGCAGTGTGAAGCAATCTTTTCCAGCACCCTATCTAAAAATGTTTCTGCTGTTGTTTGGACTACGACTCCATGGACCCTTCCAGCAAATGAAGCAATTTGTGTTCATCCAGAACTGGAGTATGGATTGTATGAACTAAAAGACCAATTTGTAATTATTTCCAAAGACTTGGTTGAGCAAAGATTTGCAAAATATAATCAATCAGTCAATCTTGTTGCATCGGCTAGTGGTAAGAAATTAGAAGGACTATTGTTTAAGCACCCATTTCTTGAAAAGTCAGTACCTATTATTTGTGGCGATCATGTCACCGTTGAGGCTGGAACTGGTTTGGTCCATACAGCACCTGCACATGGAATCGATGACTATGTCGTTGGAGTAAAGTATGATTTGCCAGTAGAAAATCCCGTAGATGATCTTGGTAGGTTCAAAAGTAACACTCCCTTCGTTTCCGGACTAACCGTCTGGGAATCAAATGAGAAAATCGTTGAATTGTTAAAAACAAATAATGCTCTGTTGTTTATGGAAAAGTATGCGCATAGCTACCCTCATTGCTGGCGACATAAAACACCTATTATCTTTAGGGCAACACATCAGTGGTTTATAGGTATGAATCATAAAAATAGCAACAAAAACTCATTACGCGATCTTGCAAATAAAGCAGTATCCGCTACGGAATTTTTCCCATCATGGGGTAAGGCTAGACTCGAAGCAATGATTAGAAATAGACCAGACTGGTGTGTTTCAAGACAAAGAAATTGGGGTGTACCGATACCGATGTTTCTTCATAAGGAGTCATCAGAGCCGCATCCAAAAACACAAGAATTCTTTGAAACTGTTGCGCAATTGATCGAAAAAAATGGGATTGATGCTTGGTTTAATTTAGACCCCTCAGTCTTATTAGGAGCAGACGTCAAGGATTATAAAAAAATATCCGATACACTCGATGTGTGGTTTGATTCTGGAACTACACATGAATCAGTATTGGCTAAAAGAAAGGACTTAGCACCGCAAGCAGACTTATATTTAGAAGGGTCGGATCAGCACCGTGGTTGGTTTCAATCCAGCCTTTTAACAAGCTGTGCGATGAACGAAAAAGCTCCATTTAAGGCACTTTTAACACACGGATTTGTAGTCGATGGTAAGGGCTATAAAATGAGTAAATCCAAAGGAAATGTTATTGCACCTCAAAAAATTATGGATCAATACGGTGCGGATATTTTAAGATTATGGGTTGCAACAACAGATTATTCAGCAGAGCTAAATGTTTCTGATGAAATTTTAAAAAGGGTTTCAGATAGCTATCGAAGAATACGAAATACATTAAGATTTTTATGCGCTAATTTAGAAGACTTTGATTTTAATACACACCTTGTGCCCTCAAAAGAATTATTAAGCCTTGATCGATATGCCATATATTCAGTTGATAAATTACAAAAAACTGTCTTACAGCATTATGATCAATTTGAGTACTATCTAGCTATGCAAAAGTTCGTTGCTTTTTGTTCAGAGGATCTGGGCGGATTTTATTTGGATGTTATTAAGGACCGACTTTATACAACAGCTGAAAGTTCTTTTGCTAGACGTTCTGCACAAACAGCGCTCTATCATATAAGTCACTCATTAATGCGTGTGATGGCTCCTGTTCTTAGTTTTACTGCACATGAACTCTGGGAGGTTTTATGTAAAAACGTCGACCATTCTTTGTTCTCAGATTTTTGGTACGAACTTCCCAGTCACCATTTAAATAATGACGATTTGCACTCTTGGGAAGCCTTAAAGATGGTTAGGGGGGTAGCAAACAAAAAAATTGAGGAGTTGAGAGAGGAAGGCAAAATAGGGTCATCTTTGCAGGCTCAATTGACCATTAAAGCCAATCAAGAATTAACAACACAAATTTTAAAATTTAAAGATGACTTAAGATTTATTTTTATAACCTCTAGCGTGTTAGTTGAGTCACATGAAGGCCCGCTAGAGATAAAAGTTACCCCATCTACACATAATAAATGTGAGCGTTGTTGGCACTATGTTTCAACTGTGGGAGTAGATAAGGCACACCCCTCTATTTGCTCTAGGTGCATAACAAACCTATTTGGGGAGGGTGAGCTAAGACATCATGCTTAAATTATTTGCAACTAGTATAGCTATTGTTTTAGCTGACCAAGTATCAAAAAGAATAATCACAGAAACTATGAGGCTTAGAGAGGCTGTTGAAGTAACGAGTTTCTTTGATATCATATACGTCCACAACACTGGTGCTGCCTTTAGTTTTTTGGCTAATGCAGGCGGATGGCAGAGATATTTTTTAGCGACCGTATCGCTAGTAGTGAGCTTAGCCCTTCCTTTTTACATAAAAAAAAATCAACATAATAAGCCGCTTGCTTATGGCTTAACCTTAATTTTTGGTGGTGCTGTGGGCAATCTGATAGACAGATTATCACAGGGATATGTTGTGGATTTTGTTTCGCTTCATTTAGACGGTATTTTTTATTGGCCTGCATTTAACGTTGCAGATAGTGCTATAACGGTGGGGGCGGCTTTTATCATTTACGATGCTTTAAAAAAAAAGGGACAAGCTGATTGAAATAACGATCGCTGAAGAAGGCGACTACGAGGCCTTTTAGGCTTCACTATTTTGTATTACTAATTACTGATTATGAAAAAAAAACTGTTGAAAAAAGGCTATTGGGCAGCATTATTCTCTATATTAATGATCGTTATTGGACCATTAGTATCTCAGACTATTTCAGCAAGTGTTTTGGAGGTGGTATGTACATCTTCAGGGATTAAACTCATTGCTTTAGATAGCTCCGATGAAACAGACAACAATACCTCATCACTCAGTCGATGTGATTATTGTAAGCTCTCTTTAAAAGCTTTACAAAATATCAGCCACAAAGATGGCAACATCTTTCATCTTAACGTAAACAACGTTTTGCTCGAACAAGAAACTGACATCCCGCCTGCATCAATAGCATTGCTTACTTATGATAAGCAAGCTCCTCCTGTAAGTCCTTAATAATTTTAGCGCTCTAAAAGAGCTTGTTTTATATAAATTTATTCAGGGACTTCAAAAATGAAGTGGCTACACATAGCGGTCTATGTATTACTTTTTAATGCAACATTTGTATTTTCAGAAACAATTACCAGATCAATTGGTATTGAGGTTGTTGATAACAAAGAAACACCTTTTTCGGATACGAGCCTTGACCTAGGATTTATGAACATTAAAAAGACTATCAGTGTCGACACTGGTAATTTACTTAATGAATTCTTGGGTGTAAATGCCATTAAGAGTGGCGGGTTTTCAAGCTTACCTTCGGTTCAAGGTTTATCTGGTGATAGGATTAGTATAAAAATTGACGGTATGAGCCTTATATCATCATGCGCTAACCACATGAACCCTCCATTATCTTATACCAGTCCAGCAAATATAAACGATATAGATGTTTTGGCCGGACTGTCTTCTGTTAGCCAGGGAGGGGACAATATTGGTGGTGTCATTAACATAAAATCACATAATATGATGTTTGGGGAAGATGAAAAGCCAGTGACAAAAGGCAGCATTCAATTCTTTTTTCAAAGTAATAATGATTCGGCTGGCATCAACCTCAACCTAACAGCAGCTAGCGGGGACAAGGCTTTTAAATACTTTGGGTCTTTTGTTGAGGCAAATAACTCCTATACCGGAGCTTCCTTCAAGGACTCAGGAGCTTCTGCTAGTGGAAGGGGATATTTAGCTGGAGATGAGATTGGATCGTCTCGATTTAAAAATCAAAACCATCAATTCACCTTAGCTAAAAAGGATGGACAGCATTATTATGAAGCCATGTTTGCATACCAAGACAGCCCCTATCAGTCCTTTCCTAATCAGAGGATGGATTCCGTGGGAAATACAAACTACCAATTTAATATGAGATATCGGGCAGAATATGATTGGGGTAAAGTAAGCTCACAAATATATTATGAAGACACCAACCATAAGCACAACTTCGCTGATGACAAGCAATTTCTCTATCCCAATAGTTATGGCATGCCTATGGAGGCAAATGGAAAAACATTTGGGTTCTTGGCAGACGGAGATGTATTTATGGATGATAAAAGCACCCTAAAGATAGGCGCTGAGATACAGCTATATGGATTAGATGACAAGTGGGAGTCGAATCCCTCAGGCCAAGGCATGATGAGCGGGAATGACTTCTATAATATTAATGATGGTGAACGAGATAGGTATGATATTTATACTCAACTGGATACGCTCTGGTCTGATAGGTGGCTGTCCTCCATTGGATTAAGATATGGATTGGTTCAGACTGACAGCGGCTATGTGCAGGGCTATAATCCTAATAACAACATGGGCTCCAATCAGTTAGATGATTCTGTTGCGTTCAACAACAGAGATCGGTCTAAAACAGATAACAATATCAATTTAAGTATGCTGGGAAAATATACGCCCAATAAATTATCCTCATTAGAGTTTGGGTATACTATAAAAAGTAAAAGCCCGAATCTTTACCAACGATATACCTGGTCTACGTGGACAATGGCCGCTAACATGAACAATCTTTATGGTGATGGTAATGGTTATGTTGGTAATGTGGATCTTAAACCCGAAACAGCGCATAAGATTGGTTTTTTAATCGATCATGCCGGATCAGACGGGAGGTGGATGATTAAAATAAACCCATACTATTCCTTCATAGATGACTATATCGATGTCGAATCTCTTTCCTATCGCACTGATGACGGATATAGCAATTTACAGTTTAATAATCATGATGCTACGATTGCAGGCATAGATATTGCTGCTAAGAGAAATATTTTTGAGTCATGGGGTTATGGAAAATATAACCTATCCGCTAAATTCAATTATCAGCGTGGAAGGAATCTAGATAACAGCACCGACCTATACAATCTTATGCCGGCCAACTTAACCATGAGTTTTAATCAAGAGCTTGGTAAATGGCAAAATAGCTTTGTGGTGAGGATGGTAGATAAAAAAACGTATACCGATGGCGTAAGACACGAAAGAGAAACCGATGCATTCACTATTGCAGATCTTTATTCATCCTATCAATTTAAGGATTTAAAGATCGTTGGTAGCGTTGAAAATATTTTTAATCGAGCATACGATAACCCTAATGGGGGCGAGTATCTTGGGCAAGGAGCTACCATGAGCACAGGTATATCAAGGTCATCTTCTTCTCAGGTACCCGGTATTGGACGCTCCCTTAATCTTTCTTTGTCTTATTCATTTTAATTGTTATGGTATTTACCATAAGGAGCGATAAATTAGATGCAACAATTTTTCCATGAACTAAAAAAATCAACATCAGGACGGAGTCTCTATGATATTACGGAAGATATTGGAATGTGGGTCCAATCTCAATCGGTTGCCAATGGACTACTAACCCTTCACATACAGCACACATCCGCTAGTCTTCTTATAAATGAGAACTATGATAGCGATGTTTTAGTAGACCTAGAAAATTTTTTTTCGAGACTTGTAGTGGATGGAGATAACCACTTTATTCATACAACAGAAGGGCCTGACGATATGCCGGCTCATATTAGAACTGCATTAACCCAAACATCATTATCAATTCCGGTGAAGGACAAGCGAGCATTACTGGGACAATGGCAAGGCATATTTATTTATGAGCATCGCTATGGCGAATTTAATCGTAGAGTCAATCTTCATTTAATTGGAGAGTAAGTTACTTTAGTGTAGTCCATGACATAGGGTTAAATGGCTTACTATTTTTTCGTAGTTCGTAATACAGCCCATTAGAGTTATTACCCCCACTATTGCCAACGGTAGCTATTTGATCGCCACCATTAACCATATCGTTTTGTTTCTTTAGTAATGATTCATTGTTTCCATAAAGGCTCATATAGTTCCCCCCATGATCAATAATAAGAATGTTTCCAAAGCCCCTTAACCAGTCTGAGAAAACTACCCGGCCTTTAGCAACGGCATATACAGGATCAGCTTCGTTTGCTTTAATAAAGACACCCTTCCAAACAATACCTGTATCAGGTCTTTTTTCTCCAAATTTATGAATAATTTTACCTTTGACTGGAAGTTTTAATTGTTTCTTTAATTTTTGAAAGTTTAACTTGTCCAAAGAACTGTCAGGTAAGGACTTGTTGTCTGCAACAATCTTCTCTTGTTTTACCCTTTTTTTAGTTTCTGCTCGTGATTTTTCTATGAGACTCCTAATGATACTAGTAAGTTTTTTTTCGTCAGCAATAAGCTTTTCTTTTATTTTTTTCTGTGACTTTATTTCAGAATTAATTTTTTTAAGAATATTTTTTTTCTTTGCTTTTTCTTTTTCCAAAGCCTTAGCTTTTTTTTCTGTTTCTTTTTTTAATGAAGCAATTTTCTTAATGGTGACCCCAATATTTTCTTTATTTTTCTCTACCTTAAGAAAGTCGCGCTTAATTTCTTTAATATTATTGCTTTGAGCTTTTGACAAAAAACCTAAGTATCTTTGCTCTCTTGATATTTGGTTAGGATTAATTCCCTCCAACAGCATTTGAAGCGTACTTAATTGACCTTGCGTATAGCTATGGTAGTAATTAAGGGATAGATCATTTTTTCTTTTTTCAATATTTTGCTCTAATTCACTTAGTTCTTTTTTAAGGCTAGCTAATTTTTTCTTGGTATCTTTTGCCTTCTTTTTAATTTTATAGATTTCTTTTTTAGTCTTGCTGATCTTTTTTTCTTCTTTTTTCAGCTCTTGAGTAATACCTTTTTTAACTTTAGTTTTTTTATCAATCTGTTTATCTAGATCATTAATTTTTTGTTGGATATTTTCTAAATCACTTTGCGTGCCATTGACGGTTTCATTTGCATAGATATTGCTGGTATTAAAAATAGCGATAATAAGAAAACTAAGTGTAAGACTAGCTAAAGAAAATATTTTTTTTTGCATTAAATTTTTATGAGATTTGTTCCAGTCATTTCTGATGGCACTTTTTCATTCATAAGCATTAGTATAGTGGGAGCTATATCCGATAGGTTACCCGCCTCTCTTAAGGAGATTTTTTCATTCATATACAAAAATGGAACAAGATTGGTCGTGTGTTGGGTGTGCGGTTGGTTATTAGCTTCGTCTTGCATCATTTCAGCATTACCGTGATCCGCAGTGATCAAAAGATCACCGCTACTTTTTACTACTGAATCAGCCACTATTCCTATGCATTTATCTAATGCCTCAATAGCTTTGATAGCTGCAGCCATAATTCCTGTATGACCAACCATGTCACCATTCGCATAATTGCAAATAATTAAATCGTATTTTCCTGAATCTATCGCCTCGGTAAGTTTATCCGTTAACTCAAAAGCACTCATCTCAGGCTGTAGGTCATAAGTTGCCACTTTCGGTGACGGTATTAGCATTCTTTCTTCACCTGCGTAAACTTTTTCTTCACCACCATTAAAGAAAAAAGTCACATGTGGGTATTTTTCCGTTTCAGCTATGCGAAGTTGCTTCCTTCCGATTTTAGAAACTATCTCGCCTAATGTATTTTTTATTTCAATTGGTTTGAATATGGGAATTGCTCTCAATTGATTTTTGTCATGACTTGTTAGGGAGAAGTATTTTAAGTTTTTAGGTCTATACATACGAGTAAATCCATCGAATGTGTCATTTAATATGCTGTTGGTTAGCTGCCTTGCACGATCCGACCTAAAATTCATAAATACTATTGCGTCATGCTCCTCTATCTTAAGGCCTGTATTGTTAATCGATGTGGGCGATATAAACTCGTCATTTTCATCACGAGCATATCCCGCTTCTAGGGCATCTAATGCAGATTTAGCAGAAAACTTCGCACTATGGTTGACCACTAAATTGTATGCAGCCTCTGTCCTCTCCCATCGGCCATCCCTATCCATTGCATAAAAACGACCACAAACGGACACTATCTCTCCAATGCCATTTTTCTTACAAAAAGCCTCTAATTTAGCAATGTATTTCATTGCGCTTCTAGGCGGTGTATCACGACCATCTAGAAAAACATGTATAAAAACCTTGTTCACCTTGTTCATTTTAGCAAGCTTCAATATAGCGTCGTAATGATCGATATGGCTATGAACACCGCCATCAGAAATGAGGCCAAAAAGATGGAGGGATTGGTTGGTTAAATGTAAGTCTGAGAGGGCTTTATTAAGCTCGTCGTTGGAAAAAAAAGATAGGTCGATAATGCTGTTGTTAATTCTTTCCAGATCATGATAAATAATCCTTCCAGAGCCAATAGTAAGATGACCAACCTCCGAGTTTCCCATCTGCCCTCGAGGAAGCCCCACATAGGACTCTGATGCATTTATTAAGGTGTGGGGGTACTTGGATCTTAAATTATCCCAGTTTGGAGTATGTGCTGCTGCAATGGCATTATTTTTGGTTTCTGCATTATGGCCAAAGCCATCTAAAATTAAAAGAACCACTGTTTTTTTTTGCATTACCGACACTTCATTAATTTTTTAAAAAATTCCAATTAATCAATTATAATGCCTCTTTTAAAATTAGCCATGAAAATAGCTAATTGATTTTTTTTGGAGCCGGAATTGAATTTTTTTGCTAATAATATTGCTTTAGTTTTTCTTGTTTTAGTTTCTGGTGGACTACTATTGTTTCCAAAGCTCTTTTCTTCCTCTCAGAAAGCAATTTCAGTGAGAGAATCTGTGATTCTTATGAATAAAGAAAATATTGTTCTTGTAGATGTAAGAAGCCCTGAAGATTTTATTGCAGGAAAAATTACTAATGCTATAAATATACCGTTAGATAAGATAGCAGACCACGCAGAACAGCTTCAAAAATACTCAAAAAAACAACTACTTTTCTATTGCCAAAAAGGCTTTCGTTCTTCGCAAGCGGTCAAGATTGTTTCTAAGCTAGGTTTGAATAATAGTGTCAGCATTGATGGCGGAATGGATGCTTGGGCTAAAGAAAATTTACCAATAGTTTCAGGAGCTTAAACATGAAAAAAATTCTTATGTACACTAGCAATCATTGCCCTTATTGCAGTAATGCTGAGCAGTTGTTAAAAAATAAAGGTGTTACCGTTGTTGATAAATTATATGTGGATCAAGACCCAGATGTTCTATCGGAGATGATGGAAAAAACGGGTAAAAGAACCGTGCCACAAATTTTTATTGGGGATATTTATGTTGGGGGTTTTGACGATTTACGAAAAAGTGATTTATCAGGGGAGCTTGAAAAAATCTTAGTGGGCTAATTATTTGCTGCTTAAAGGTTCATACTTTATGTATAAAGCGATAGAATAACCTTTAATTTATTTATAATACTGGAAAAAATATGGCTGAAGACAAAAAATTAAAAAATGTTGCGGCAAAGAAACCTGCAGCAAAAAAAACAAAAGTAAATACTTCCTCGGTGAGAAATGAGGCGCAGGAACAGGGACCTGGCTTTGGAATTGAAAAACTTTTCTTAAAAGATGTGTCTGTAGAGGTACCAAATTCACCGGAGATATTTACTTCACGCGAGGCTCCTCAGATAAGCATTGAGCTTAACAATAACGCTAAACCACTTTCGGATGGGTTTTTTGAAGTTGCACTTCAAATAACCGTTACTTCAAAACAGGCTGATAAGACAGCTTTCTTGATTGATGTTACTCAGGCTGGTATTTTTGCCATAAAAAATGTTCCAGAGCAAGGTTTAGAGCCAATACTGGCCATCACATGTCCGAATATACTTTTTCCTTATGCAAGGGAAGCTATATCAGACTTAGTAATTAAGGCAGGATTTAGCCCTGTTTTACTTAACCCAATTAATTTTGAAACTCTTTATATGCAACAAAAAGAACAGCAAGCAGGTGGATCTTCACCGAATGTCAATTAATCGATTTTTTCAAACGCCTCTATTTGTAATCTTATTAGTCGCTGTATTTATTCAGCCAGTATCATCGGCTGAATTTATAGCAGTTAAATCTAAAAAAACTATTCTTTACGAAGGCCCGTCAGACACAACCAGCAAAGAGTTCATTGTTACAGAGTCCTATCCATTACAAGTGCTTGTCAAGCTCAAGGACTGGGTAAAAGTTAAGGATCATGTGGGTAGGATGAGTTGGGTAAAAGTTCAGGATACATCCATCGAAAGAACCATCATGACTTTGAAACCAAATGTTATCGTGTTTTATAAAGCCTCTTTTTCAAGTGTTAAATTAGCTGATGTGGGTCAAAATGTTGCTTTAAAACTTCTCTCAACAGTCCAAACAGACGGATGGATCGAAGTAAAAACGCTTACCCAAAATATTGAGGGCTTTATAAGGGCTCAGGATGTTTGGGGCATATAAGTCATGAAAATATCAGTATTAGGAGCCGGCGCATGGGGAACAGCGTTAGCTATACATTTAGCAAAAAAGCATCAAGTTATATTGTGGGCAAGAAATGGGTCGCATATCTCCGGGATGAGAAAAGCGCGTAGCAACCCTAAATATCTTGGAAATTTTCAATTTCCAGAGCAATTATTTTTAGATAATGACCTACAAAGTGCTGTAGTATCTGCGGACTTAATAATCTCTGCAGTTCCTACCTCTGCTTTCCGTGATTTGCTGTCAGAGTTAAAAAAATTGAATAATCTTCCTATCATATGGGCTAATAAGGGGCTTGAGGTTGGCACTGGTATGTTGCCACATGAGGTCGCTTTAGATGTCTTGGGTGATCCAGGATCAACTAATAGAAATTTTGGGGTTATTTCGGGCCCGAGCTTCGCGGCAGAGCTAGTAAGAGAGCTTCCAACAGCAGTAACATTAGCTGCAACCAGCGATGATTTGAGTAAGCTTGCTGCTAATGCATTCCATCATGGCAGCATGCGTATATACACCAGTAAAGATGTTGCGGGTGTGTCTGTCGGAGGAGCTCTTAAAAATGTAATCGCTATCGCAGCAGGAATATCAGATGGTATGGGTTTTGGTAACAACGCCAGAGCTGCAATCATTACAAGAGGTTTAGCTGAAATTTCTCGATTTGGCGAGGCAATAGGAGCAAGCCCTGATACTTTTGGTGGCTTGGCCGGCGCAGGTGATTTGGTTTTAACTTGTACAGGAGAATATTCCCGAAATAGGGAGGTAGGCATACGTCTGGCGCAAGGCCGACCTATTAGAGAAATTCTGGATGGATTGGGTCATGTAGCAGAGGGTGTTTATACTGCGAAAGAGGTTATAAGTAGGAGCGGCCTCCTTAGCATTGATATGCCAATAACCTATGAAGTTTCTCAGGTGATTCACAATAGTAAGCCCCCTAAAGACGCTGTACAGGATTTATTAGGAAGAGACATAAAGTCTGAGCATTAAACTCCTTCAATAAAGTTTATTTGGCGCCACGCTTCAAACATTACTACCGCTACAGTATTTGATAAATTCATACTTCGATTACTCGCTACCATAGGGATTCTTATGTTGGCATAGTTTCTTTCATCCTTAAGCCTTTCTGGGGGTAAGCCTCTTGTCTCAGGACCAAAGATAAAAACATCTCCCACTTCATAGCTTAGCTGATGGTAGTGTTTTTTTGCTTTAGTTGTAACCGCAAAATGACGATGTTGTTTTAAGTCCTTGTAGCATTCTTCATAATTTTCATATACTTTAACATTAGCCATGTCATGGTAGTCGAGCCCAGCTCTCCTAACTGGTTTTTCGTCTAAGCTAAAGCCCATGGGTTTTATTATATGAAGATTAGATTTAGTATTTACGCATAAGCGGATGATATTCCCAGTATTGGGAGGTATTTCTGGCTCAAATAATACTATATTAAACATATGATTAATTTTTATACAGTTGTTAAAAAATAGTGTAAAATTACTTAACCAATCAATTTTTGGTTAATTTTATAATATAATCAGTTAGTTAGGATTAACCATGACGAAAATAAATAGTGAATCTAACCATGAAACAGTGCATTTTTTAAGAGCTAAGACAGCCTCTGGTCAAAGTGTAAAGCAAAAATGGTCCAAGGATGCAATTTCTCAATTATTTAATTTAAGCTTTAATGATTTGTTGTATAAGGCCCACACCACGCATAGAGAAAACTTTGACCCCAATAGCGTTCAATTAAGTACATTGCTATCTATTAAGACTGGAGGGTGCTCTGAAGATTGCAGTTATTGCCCTCAGTCAGCCAGATATGATACGGAGGTTGAAAATACTCCGATATTAGATATAGATGAGGTTATGAGGGCAGCATTAGTAGCTAAAGAAGCAGGTGCAACAAGGTTTTGCATGGGGGCTGCTTGGAGAAGTCCTAAGCAAAGAGATTTAGACCTGGTGAAAACAATGGTTACTTCTGTAAAGTCACTTGGTATGGAAACATGTGCAACATTAGGCATGCTTAAAGATGGCCAAGCGGAGCAGCTTAAGGAAGCAGGCCTGGATTACTATAATCATAACCTTGATACCGCACCCGAGTTATATGGGGACATTATCTCAACACGGACATATCAGGACAGGCTGGATACACTAGACCGAGTTCGGGCTGCTGACATTAATGTGTGTTGTGGAGGTATAGTCGGACTTGGAGAATCGTTGTCAGAAAGAGCTGGGTTAATCGAGCAGTTAGCAAATTTACCGGAACCTCCTGAAAGCGTCCCAATAAACTTGCTAACCCAAGTGGAAGGTACTCCGGCAATGGGTACTGAACCACTAGACCACCTTGATTTCATAAGAACTATAGCTGTGGCACGAATTACTATGCCTAAAAGTTTCGTTCGCCTATCAGCAGGAAGGGAGGTTATGGATGACGGTATACAAGCTTTAGCTTTTTTTGCAGGAGCAAATTCTATATTTTATGGGGATGAACTTCTTACAACAGGTAACCCGAATGTAGAAAAAGATAAGCTATTATTTAAACGACTTGGTATAAAAAATATTTAAATATGTTGGATGAAAAAGTAGCTAAGGAATTAGCTTTTCTTAAGCAAGAAAATCTATATAGAAAGGTAAAGACTGTAACCAGTATTAAAAAAAATAAAATTCTCATCAATTCTCAATGGCAAATCAACTTTGCAAGCAATGATTATCTCGGTTTGTCACAAAATAATTCCATAAAAAAAACTATAATTGCTGGAATTAGAAAGTTTGGTGCGGGTGCCGGAGCATCACACCTGATATCAGGTCATTACTCATCACACGATGAAGTCGAAAAAAAAGCAGCTAAGTATCTTAAGTTTGATCAGGGTTTATTTTTCTCATCTGGCTATTTGGCTAACCTGACGGTTTTTGGAGGGCTTTTAAAAAAAGGTGACGCGATATTTTCTGATAAATTAAATCATGCATCGCTAAATGACGGAGCAATACTATCTCGTGCTAAATTTTATAGATTTAATCATTTGAACCTTACTCACCTGGAAGGTTTGCTAAAGAAATCTAAAGAAAAAAATAAGATGATTGTTACTGACGGAGTTTTTAGCATGGATGGTGAGATAGCAGACGTAAGGTCATTATTATCATTGTGTCATAAATACGACGCCCATCTATTTATTGATGATGCTCATGGGTATGGAGTTCTTGGAAAAAAAGGCCAGGGTATTTTGGAATATGTTGCCATGAAAAAAACCTTATCAGAAAAGGATAGAAGGCGAATTATTTATATGTTTACATTAGGTAAGTCTGTTGGAGTATCCGGGGCAATTATATGCGCCAGAAAAAACATCATAGATTACCTAATCCAGAAAGGAAAGCCCTATATTTATACTACAGCAAGCATGCCTGGTATAGCAGAAGGCATTTCAAAATCCTTAGATTTAATTAAAGACGGAAAAATTTTAAGAGAAAAACTGGATGCAAATATTCAATTATTTAGGAAAACAATTAGCAAGAAAAGCCAGTTATTAGATTCGGTGACAGCAATACAGCCAATACTCATAGGCACTCCCGAAAGAACACTTTGGGCTTCAACAGCATTACTAGACCATGGATTTTATGTGCCTGCGATTCGACCCCCTACCGTACCTAAAAACTCATCAAGGTTACGTGTTTCGCTTTCAGCAAATCATACCAAGAAAGATGTGATAGGTTTAGCAAAAACCATAAACAAGCTTCTAGTATAAAATGAATAGTATAGAAATAGGGCAAGGTAGCCCATTGATACTAATTCATGGATGGGGAATGAATGCAAGCATTTGGGATGGAATTGAAGGTGAATTAAGCAAAAATAATAAATTAATTATTGTAAATTTACCCGGTATGGGAGGTTGTGAAAATATTAATAATTATTCTATGGACTCACTTGTGGATGAGTTAAATCTATTAATTCCAATAAACAGTATCATTATTGGTTGGTCGTTAGGAGGGCAGCTAGCAATTGCTTACCAAAGAAAATATTCAAAAAAAATTAAAAAACTCATTTTGGTGTCCACCACACCATGTTTTATAAGCAAACAAGGATGGGTCCATGGAATAAAAAAGGAAGTATTCGAGAAATTTTCAAAGCAACTGGTTTTAAATTGGAGAAAAACTATTGAACAGTTTTTCTTATTACAGCTTTACGGCATGCCTAATATGAGAAAGGTAGCTAATAATTTACAGCAAAAAATATTTGAATTGGGTGACCCAGAGCCTAATGCTTTAATTGATAGCCTAGAGCTTTTAACAACGAATGACTTAAGAAGTGATTTGTACAAAGTTGATGTTGAGACACTCATTATTTCAGGAGGAAGGGATAAAATAATTCCACCTACCGCTTCAGTCTATATGGCTGAAAAAATCTCAGGTGCTTCACTAGAGATATTTGAAAATGCCAATCATCTGCCTTTTTTAACAGAAAAACACCGTTTTGTTGATACGGTTCTTAGGTTTATAAAATAAGTAATGATAGATAAAACATATAAAAGAAAAGTTTTTAATCGTGCCGCAAGCTCATATGAGGATTACTGTGTCTTACAAGACAAGATATCAGATAATTTATTTGACAGACTTGAATTAATAAATATAGACCCTAAAAAATTAGTAGATCTGGGCTGTGGAACAGGAAAAAATGGGATTAAGCTTAATAAGAAGTTTAAATCAGGTAGGTTAGTAAATTACGACTTGTCTGACAATATGCTTTATTTGGCTAAAGATAAGTTTTCGGGATTATTTTCTCAGCTTACAAGGCGATCATCATCTGTTAGTTACGTATGCGGAGATATTGAACAGCTTCCATTTCGAGAGGACTCGTTTGATTTGGTATGGACTTCAAGCGCTTTACAATGGTGCAATAGCCTCCCAGGAACTTTTGATGAAATTAAACGAGTTCTTAAGCCTAACGGCCTTTTTATTTTTAGCACTTTTGGCCCAAGAACACTATACGAATTAAAAGAGGTTAATGAAAGAATTTCGGGGGTCAGTAAAGCTAATCAATTTATCGATATGCATAATATTGGCGACCTATTAGTCTCATCAGGCTTTAGTGACCCTGTATTAGATGTTGAAAACTTTACATTAACGTATCCCTCTACAGAAAAATTATTATTAGATATAGGTAAAATTGGAGCAAGCAGTGGGAATGTTAATCGTGGGAAGGGTTTAAGGGGAAGAGGGTTTATGGAGTCAATAAAAAAAGAATATGAATTATTTAAGCATGATGGCATTTATCCAGCTACTTATGAGGTTATCTATGGACACGCATGGAATATAGAGCGAATCTCGGACTACCAACCCATTGAGTTCGTCAAAAAATGAAGGGTAGGAAATATTTTGTTACAGGAACAGACACCAATATAGGGAAAACGTATGTGACCCTATCTCTAATGAGCTTTTTGAAAAAAAAAGGGAATTCAGTTGTTGGAATGAAGCCTGTCTCGGCAGGCGTAGAATGTTTTAATGGGTTAGAAATTAACTCAGATGTGTTTCATATTATGCAATCAAATAGCCTAGAGATTGATCAGTCTATGGTTAATCAATACGCTTTAAAGGATGCAGCATCGCCGCACATATCAGCTTCAAGACAAGGTATTTCGATAGATTTCGAGTTAATCAAAAGCCAAGTAAAGGTCTTGGAAGGCAAAGCGGACTTCCTTCTTATTGAGGGTGCAGGAGGCTATGAATGCCCTCTCGATTCGTTAAAAAATGTTTCAGACCTAATAAAATATCTAGATATCCCAGTTATTTTTGTTATTGGCATTAAGCTGGGTTGTTTAAATCATTCATTACTTACCATCAAGTCTATGGAAAGCAAAAATCAAAAAATATTTGGTTGGGTTGCTAATATAATTGAACCAGAAATGAAATTTATTGACGAGAATATTTTATTTTTAAAAAACTTTATACACGCACCATGCCTTGGTGTCATGCCATTCTCAAACGTAATGGATAAAGACAGACTTGAGGATTATATTTTATGGCCAGCCGAATGATAGATTTTAAATTCATTAATGAGCCGAGCTACTTCAGGACTAATTAATTCACTTACATTTTCATTTCGAGATAATTTCATTCTAATTTCTGTCGATGATATTGGTATCAATGGAAATTTAGCAAAATAAATACTTCCACATTTTTTCTGAGCTAGGCCTCCCATAGAATTTATAGTGGCTTTTCTAATGAGAGTGCTTATCGCTGGTTTCATTTTTTTTAACTCAACACTATCACACTCTCTTTGGATTACAAGAAGGTGGCAGTAGTCCAATAAGGATTTCCATTGATACCATTTATCTAGGTTTAATAATGCATCCATACCAAGAATAAAAACATATGTGGTTAAATCATGCACTGTCGTCAGATGTTTCAAAGTATTTATGGTGTAGGAGGGGACTTGATCCTTCTCTGATTGTGTCAACTCATATGCCGACACTTCGTAATGAGCGTCATTAAACACTTTATTTAACATTGCTAGGCGATGCTTACCGTCGGTAAGTTTTTTATTTAATGATGAAGCTCCAGTAGGGACAATAACAACCTTTTCCATATTAAGGCTTTCTATACAATACCTAGCTATTTCAGTATGACCATTATGAACAGGGTCAAAGGCTCCGCCGAAAATACCTATTAATTTTCTAGGCATCAATTAGCCCCGTATCTGCCCTGTTCCTAAAACAATGTATTTCATAGAAGTTAAACCTTCCAGACCTACAGGCCCTCTAGCATGAAATTTATCGGTAGAAATGCCAATTTCAGCACCAAGACCATATTCAAAGCCATCAGCAAAGCGCGTGGATGCATTTATCATGACGCTTGATGAATCAATTTCACGTAAAAATTGCATTGCATTACTATGATTGTTTGTAATTATAGATTCAGTATGGCCAGAGGAATATTTGTTTATATGAGCGATGGCTTCTTCGGTATTTTCGACAATTACGGAAGAGATAGTGGGACCAAGGTACTCCTCATAAAAATCCGATTCCAAAGCCTTTGTTATACCCGGAACAATTTTTATTGTATTTGCACAGCCTCTTATTTCAATATTTTTTCCATCAAATATTTCTCTTATTTTTGGTAAAAAGTCTTTCGCAATAGAGCTTGATATTACTAAGGACTCTAGGGTGTTGCACGTTCCTAAGCGCTGTGTTTTTGAATTGTCTACAACAGATA
>DGAZ01000010.1:0-149 GCA_002384685.1 Methylophilales bacterium UBA4017
ACCATTTTTTCTGCGGGAAAATAGGTAATTTCCTTAGTCAGTTTATACAAAAATAAATCATAGCTCCACTTTTGCATCACCGTCACCAACCACGGCAAGCCATAATCTAGCCACTGACTTTTTACTGCATCTGGACTCAGTAATTTACC
>DGAZ01000010.1:455-706 GCA_002384685.1 Methylophilales bacterium UBA4017
GCGGTAACCGGTGAGTTACTAAAAAATGCGAGGGCACTATCATCCAGGTCGTGATTCAGTGTGCCGAGATAATCCAGCGCATCTTGTTTGCTTGGCTTATGGAGATGAAGCAATCGTGACCGACTTTTTACTGTAGGAATAATGGCATCAAGTTTGCTGGTACTTAAAATAATCACGCAATCATTTGGTGGTTCTTCGACAATTTTTAAGAGCGCATTAGCTGCCTGTCTATTCATCCGGTGGGCTTGAGC
>DGAZ01000010.1:929-3866 GCA_002384685.1 Methylophilales bacterium UBA4017
ATTCATCCGGTGGGCTTGAGCAATGTAGGCGACTTTTTTTCCTTTGGCCTGATGGGATGTAAGCTCAAAAAAGCTTTTTAACGTCCGAATGATGTCTACGGGGATTAACTTTTCCGTTGCCTCACTCCCTTCTGCATCAACCGAAAAAAAGTCAGGATGGGTTTTATTTTTTGTCCATAAACAATTCTCGCAAGACCCGCAGGCATTGTCTTTTAACCGATCTTGACATAACAACGCATCACATAAACTTTGCGCAAAATCATCGCACACCGAGTCATCCTGACCGTGAATAATGATTGCATGTGGTAATCGCTCTAGGTGGTCGAATAGCTCTTTCCATACGTCTTGATACCAAGGGTATTGCCTCATAAGGTCAGCCTGTCGAGGGTATTTTTTATCTCTTCCTGAATAGCCGGTATCGATTGCGTCCCATCTAATACATGGAAACGCTTCGCATCAGATTGGGCGAGCTCGAGATAGGTAGTACGAATAGCTTGATGAAAGGAAGGTGCTTCTCTCTCAAACTTATCCATTGCCCTGGTATCTTTTAATCGTTCCATGCTGATCTCTACCGGCACATCAAAAAGAAAAGTAAGATCGGGCTCAAGATCTTTTTGTATTAAGTGCTTTAGCGCATCAATGGATTGGGGATCAACACCCTTACCACCAGCTTGGTAGGCATAGGTGGCATCGGTAAAACGATCACTGACTACTATAATACCTTCATCGAGCTTCGGTTGGATCGTGGTTTGGATGTGCTCACACCGCGCGGCAAACATCAGTAAGGTCTCAGTTAATGCATCCATCTTCTCATGCAGTAAAAGCTGTCTCAGCTTCTCACCAAGTTCTGTTCCCCCTGGCTCTCGTGTCATATAAAACGGCAATTTTTTGTTGCGGAAATAGGCCTCAATAAAATGAATATGGGTGGTTTTTCCCGCCCCGTCAACACCTTCTAGCGTAATAAATAATGCGTGATTCATTTTCTTCTTTGGTACGTATTAACGGCCCTATTATGCTCTTTTAGGGTTTTAGAAAAATGATGCATACGATTCCCTTTGGCTACAAAATAAAAATATCCGGTTGTGGCAGGGTTTAATGCTGCTTCCAGGGAAACGAGGGTTGGTAGGGATATCGGTGATGGTGGTATCCCTTTTCTGGTGTAGGTATTGTGCGAAGTATCTGCTCGGAGATCGCTTTTGCGTATATTACCTTTAAAGCTCTCTTGCATACCATAGATAACCGTAGGATCGCTTTGTAAGCGCATATTAGCCCGCAAGCGATTAACAAAGACGCCTGCAATTTCTGGTGCCTCGTATTCAACGCCTAACTCTTTTTCAATAATTGAAGCCACAATAATCGCCTCATAGGGTGATTCGTAGGGTAAGTCTTCGGTGCGATTTTCCCATAAAAATTGCATTTTTGATTTCATCACCTTGTACGCATTAGTCAAGATTTCCAGATCCGTCGTATTTTTATAAAAGTAATACGTATCGGGGAAGAAAAGTCCTTCCACATACGGCTCCTCTGCTCCCATTAATTGCAGTATTTTTTGTTCGTCAAAGCCAACAATGGTTTTTTTAATATTAGCATTATTATCTATCAGCTCAACAATCTGTTTGAACGTAGATCCTTCCACCAAGGTTATGGGGAATAGCATCTCTTTTCCGTCGACTAAAATACTCAGGAGTCCTAATGGGGTAATGCTGTCTGGAATCTTGTAATAGCCTTTCTTGAGTTTCGTTTGATTGCCTGTAACAAAGGCGAGCACTTTAAATCGAAAGGAGTCCTTCAGTATATTCATCTCTACCAATTGACTGGTAATTTGATTTAAATTACTGCCTGAATTAATCTCTAACGTCGCATTGCTCTCGGTAACATGCATCGGTGTAAACGGATAAGTCATCGTCGAAAAAACTACCAGCAGCAACAGCAGAAAAAACTTGCGCTTAACGATGAGGGGGTGGTTACTTAATTTTTTTAAATAAGGTATTAATGTCATAAGCTAGTTTTGTGGAATTCCATGGTTTCCTTTGTATTTGTTTCACTGGGATGGCACCATTAATCGCGTTGGTTATAACAATCTCGTCCGCCTGAAACAAAGTGGCTAGCGACATCGTCGTTGGTACACATGTGTAGCCTATTTCCTTTGCGTGACGAAGAATAATCTGTTGAGACGCCCCAGAAACCCCACCCTTTTTTTGTTGCGGTAAATGTAATGTGCTGCCATAACGCGCAACAATATTATGGCTAATGCACTCATTCACGTTGCCTGCATCATCTAACATAATAGCATCAAACATCGAGGCGCTTAGTCCTTCCTTAGCCATGACATTATCCAATCGATTGAGATGTTTTATTGGCCCTAATGGCAAATGGGATGCGACAGGGATAGTGCTGACCTCTAATGTCACCCCGTCTTCATACACGGATAAAGCTAATGGGTGGTAGTCGCTTTTTAGCAGAATTCTATTCGGCATTATGATCTTGGGAATGCGGTAACCCCTTTCAGAATAGCCGCGGGTAATGATCCATTTAGCAATAAATGTCCCTTCAGTTGGAAACAGTTGCTCTATGTCGTTCTCTAAGGTTTTTGAGGGAGGAATTGTTATACCTAGGGCATTGGCATCGTGGCGGAGTATTTCTTCATGGTAGCTCCAATGCTGAGGCTTGCCATGCAAAACCATAAAAGTCCTGAAAACCCCATCACCAAATGCTAAGCCACGATCAAAAGGATTTAAGCCGCTCGATAATTGACCGTTGATTAAAAAATTGTCATTCACAACAAAAGAGGGATTTACACTTTGGTGAAAACCAAGCTGCCATTTGTTCCCCCAAAACCAAAATTATTTTTAAGGGCGGCGTCAATTTTCATTTCTCTTGCGGTGTTAGCCACATAATCAAGGTCACACGCAGGATCTTGATTAAAAATATTGATAG
>DGAZ01000010.1:4052-31980 GCA_002384685.1 Methylophilales bacterium UBA4017
GATTAAAAATATTGATAGTGGGGGGTGATATTTGATGATAAATCGCCAGTGCCGTAAATACGGATTCAATCCCTCCAGCTCCACCGAGCAAGTGACCCGTCATAGACTTAGTAGAATTAACGACGATTTGGTATGCACTGTTGCCGAAAGTTTCCTTAATCGCGTTCGTCTCGTTTAAGTCGCCTAGTGGGGTTGATGTCCCATGGGCATTAACATATTGGATTTGATCAGGATTGATGCCTGCATTCTTCAGGGCATTATTCATTGAACGTTTGGGTCCATCAATACTTGGTGCGGTAATATGATAGG
Source organism: Methylophilales bacterium UBA4017 (assembly GCA_002384685.1). Lineage (GTDB taxonomy): Bacteria > Pseudomonadota > Gammaproteobacteria > Burkholderiales > Methylophilaceae > BACL14. The sequence continues at coordinate 4,362 of DGAZ01000010.1, forward strand.
CATCGGCACTCATGCCATAACCGGATAATTCACAATATATCTTAGCGCCTCTTTTTTTTGCTTGCTCATACTCTTCTAGTACCATAACCCCTGCACCCTCACCGATAACAAAACCTTCGCGATCCATATCCCACGGTCTTGATGCGGTAGCTGGGTCATCATTTCTTGATGATAATGCTTTTGCCGAGGCAAAGCCTGCCACAGCAAGTTCGGTTATGGCCGCCTCAGATCCTCCGGCAACCATAATGTCAGCATCACCGTACTCAATCATCCTGGCGGCATCGCCAATAGAATGGGTTCCGGTAGTGCATGCCGTCACTATTGCTACGTTAGGGCCTTTTAAACCATGCATGATAGATAAATTACCCGAGATCATATTGATGATAGTGCCTGGAATAAAGAAGGGGGATACCTTGCGTTGTCCGCCCTCATCAAAAATATCACTGGTGGATTCGATTAAACCAATTCCTCCAATGCCTGAGCCTATAGAAACGCCTATACGCTCCGCAGTTTCATCGTTAACGATAAATCCAGAATCTTTAATAGCTTCATCACCTGCAACTAATCCGTATTGAATGAAGGTGTCCATACGGCGAGCTTCTTTAGCGCTCAGCACGAGTAACGGATCGAAGTTTTTGACTTCGCCGGCAATTTTGGATGAGAAATTAGTGGTATCGAATTTTGTGATGGTGGAGATGCCGGATACACCTGCGACGATGTTTTTCCAGGTCTCTGCAACTCCTATTCCAACTGGGGTAACTAGGCCTAAGCCGGTTACAACAACTCTTCTTTTGCTCATAATAAAACCTGGCTAAAATTATTCAACCAGGCCATATATATTAAGGAAGATTTTTGTTGATGTAGTCTATTGCTTGCTGAACCGTCGTGATTTTCTCAGCATCTTCATCAGGAATTTCAGTGTCAAACTCTTCTTCTAAAGCCATGACTAACTCAACTGTGTCTAGCGAATCAGCGCCTAAATCATCAATAAATGAAGACTCATTTTTTACTGTAGCTGCATCAGCGCCTAGTTGCTCAGAAACAATTTTTTTTACTCTTAGTTCGATGTCTGACATCTGTGTACCCCTTTGTTAAAAAACTTAAAATTAGGAAAGTGGTATTTTATCAAATGAATATACTATTTAGCTAACTATTTTACAAAAAGTTAACTTATTTTGATGATTCATTCCATAAAAACCATCAAACCATCAACATACCACCGTTTACATGAATCGTTTCACCGGTGATATAAGATGCCTGGTCCGAAGCTAAAAAAGTCACCGCATGCGCAATATCGGATGCCTGCCCTAATCTGGACAATGGAATATGCGTTAATAAGGCTGCTCGTTGTTCCTCGCTCAATGCTTTTGTCATATCCGTATCAATAAAACCCGGTGCCACACTGTTTACCGTAATGCCACGACTTCCAATTTCCTGGGCTAACGACTTAGTAAAGCCGTCAATACCTGCCTTGGTAGCGGCGTAATTTGTCTGTCCTGCATTGCCCATATGACCAACGACTGAGGTGATATTAATAATTCTTCCATACCGTTCTTTCATCATGGATTTAATAACCTGCTGACTTAATTTGTACACGGAAGTTAAATTGGTGCTAATCACGGCATCCCAATCCTCATCCTTCATCCGCATCAGTAAGGTATCTTTAGTGATTCCGGCATTATTGACTAGAATATTAATGGTTCCTGCATCTTGATTTATGTGTTCTATTGTTGCCTGAATGGATGCATTGTCATTCACATTAAGGACTAAGCCCTGGCCATTAATCTTATGCTCGGTAAACACCTTCGTGATACTTTTAGCGCCCTGCTCTGAAGTCGCCGTCCCATATACGCGAGCCCCTTGATTGCCTAACTCTAATGCAATAGCGGCACCTATTCCTCTGCTAGCTCCAGTCACCAGAACGGTCTTTCCTGTTAAAATTTGTGTCATAGTTTTTTACCCATTGATTAAGTCTATCGTTGTATGCATTGCTTCTAAATTATCTGTCGCTAAATTCAACCCCTCTTTATTCATGCGCTTATTAAGCCCGGTTAATACTTTTCCTGGTCCACATTCAATGAGGGTGGTCGTGCCCTGACTGATTATGGAGGCGATGCTCTGCGTCCATTGCACAGGATGAAAGAGTTGCTTAATTAGCGCTTCTTTAATGTCATCACTTTGATTATAACTTTGTCCATCGACATTATGAATAATGGGCAGTTCTGGCGCATTAAAATGCATGGGAGCGAGAAACTCGCGAAACCGATTGGATGCAGGAATCATTAAGCTGCAATGGGAGGGGACGCTGACTGGCAGCAATATTGCTCTTTTAGCCCCTGCCTCCTTAAAGCTATCTAATGATTGCTCAATGAGGTTTCGATGCCCGGCTATGACCACTTGTCCTGGTGAGTTAAAATTTACTGGTTCCATCACTTCATCCGATTGTACGGCTTGACATACACGGACAACGGCTTCATCTTCCAGTCCTAGTATAGCCGCCATTGCACCTACCTGATCTGGAACTGCACTTTGCATAAGCTTAGCTCTTTGAGTCACTAGATCTAAAGCCTCGGTAAAACTGATGACGCCGGCCGCAACTAGGGCAGTAAATTCACCAAGGCTATGTCCCGCCAAAGATATTGGTTTATTGATACCTAAAGAGCCCAACAAACGCCAAAGCGCAATGCCGCTTATAAGCATGATGGGTTGAGTATTTTCTGTTTGATGGATGGCACTATTCTCTAAAGCAACCATGCTCCAAAAATCTTTTTTTAGGTGCTCCGCGGCTTCGTCAAAAGTACTTTTGACGATCGTGTTAGTGGAAAACGAATCCATCATCCCGATGGATTGCGATCCTTGACCTGGAAATAAAATTGTATAATTTTTCATGAATTTAATACTTAACTAAGGCCGAGCCCCAGGTAAAGCCGCCACCAAACGCCTCCATTAAAATCATGTGATTCTTGCGGATCTTTCCGGACCTAACGCCTTCATCTAGGGCTAATGGGATTGATGCGGCCGAGGTATTTCCGTGACGATCAATAGTCACTATGACCTTATCCATGCTCATATCCAATTTTTTAGCCGTAGCCTCAAGGATGCGAATGTTCGCCTGATGAGGGACCAACCAGTCAATCTCCGCCTTGGTTATGCCACTATTTTCAAGCGTTTCATCAACAATCTTATCGAGCGTATTGACGGCAATTTTAAAAACTTGGTTGCCCTTCATCTCGATCGTATCCGCTATATTCGATGCCTTATCATGACGAGGAACATGCAATAATTCTTCATGATTTCCGGCTGCATGGATATGGGTGGATATAATGCCAACTTCATTAGAAGCACTTAATATGACGGCCCCTGCCCCATCTCCCCATAAAATCGCATTACTTCGATCTGTATAATTAGTAATTGATGACATGCGGTCAGCGCCAATAACCAAGACATTTTTAGCGCTATTGGTCTTTATAAATTTATCGGCTATCGATAGAGCGTATACAAATCCGGTGCATACGGCTTGAATATCAAAGGCAGGACATTCCTTTATACCTAGTTTAGCTTGCACCGTACAAGCCGTGCTGGGGAAAATTTTATCTGGGGTGGTTGTGGCTAAAATGATGAGGTCGATATCGCCGGGGGTGATGTTAGCTGAAGCAATAGCTTTTAAGGCGGCTTCATAAGCAAGGTCACTGGTTTTTTCTCCAGGACCGGCAATATGCCTTTCTTTGATGCCCGTTCTGGAGGTAATCCATTCATCCGTGGTGTCTAGACTGCTCTCCAACTCTTTGTTGGTCAGTATTTTTTCCGGTAAATAACTACCCGTGCCTATAATTTTTGAATGATTCATTTATTTAACCGAAAACTCAACGTCAAGTTGTTTTTTTATGTTCTCAATAATTTTACTCTCTATCTCTTCTATCGCGGTTTCTATGGCATAGCGAAATCCATAGGCATCGGTTCCACCATGACTTTTAATGACTATACCGTTTAGACCAAGAAATGATGCACCATTATATCTTCTGGGATCCAGACGACGTTTAAATGCTTTGAGCACAGGAATAGCAATGATACCCATTGTTTTTGTTAGCCAGTTACGCTTAAATTCTTCGGATAGAAATCTACCCATCATCTGCGCTAAACCTTCCGTAGTCTTCAATGCAATATTACCTACAAATCCATCGCATACCACCACATCCGTGGTGCCCTTAAAGATATCATTACCCTCAACATTACCGTAAAAATTTAAATGACTATTTTTGATGAGGATGGCTGCCTGTTTCACGACTTCATTGCCCTTGATCTCTTCGCTTCCAATATTAAGTAAGCCAATAGTAGGTTTCTTTTTCTTTGTGTGGGCTGTGGTAAGCATAGAACCCATAATCGCAAATTGCAGTAATTGTTCTGGCGTACAATCAGCGTTTGCTCCAAGATCAAGCATGCATGTTGTGCCCTTTTGATTTGGCAAACTGGAGGCAATGGCAGGTCTATCAATGCCTTTTAAGGTTTTAAGGACAAACCGGGCAGTTGCCATCAACGCACCTGTGTTTCCAGCACTCACGCATGCCTCAGCTTCGCCATCTTTAACGAGGTTAATAGCGACTCGCATCGAGGAGTCTTTTTTATTTTTTAGGGCGCTTTGTGGTGATTCATCCATCAGAACAACCTGGGATGTCGACTTTATGCTTATTCGTTGGTGAGTTTCTGCGTGATAGGTTTTTAATAAGGCCTCAATAACAGCCTGGTTCCCAACCAAGATAATGTGAAGATTAGGGTACCGTTTTAATGCGTCCAGGGAGGCAGGGATAGTGACGTTGGGTCCAACATCACCACCCATTGCATCAATTGCTATTGATTGTGAAGTCATATAGCTTGATTAGTCACTTAATCCGTCTTAACTTCGATAACCTTTTTACCACGATAAAAACCAGATGGGCTCACATGGTGTCTTAAATGAACTTCACCGGTAGTTGGTTCTACAGCCAAAGGTTGAGCAGATAAATTATCATGCGATCGACGCATATTTCTTCTTGATGAAGATTTCTTACTTTTTTGAACAGCCATGTTTACTCCTTAAGCCTATATGTTTATTAGGATACTACGTTGAAAATTTAATGCGCGATTTTATCACAAAATGCCTTTTTTTTGCTAATTAAAGATTTAAAAAGCTTTCACGCTATATATTTGATAAATTTATCAACATGGTATAATTCGAGGCTAGCTTAATAAGTATATTTGTCTTTACGGTTAGCAATAATATACCAACAAACGAAGGAAACCTGTTCTTGATCCAAAAAATATTAATAGCAAATCGAGGGGAAATTGCGGTCCGAATTATTAGGGCATGCAAGGAAATGGGTATTACCAGTGTTGCTATTTTCTCTGAAGCTGACCGTCATGCTTTGCATGTAAAGAAAGCAGATGAGTCCTATCGAATTGGTAGTGATCCATTATCAGGTTATCTCAATGCTCATAGAATTGTTAATACTGCCGTAACGGCTCGATGCGATGCGATTCATCCGGGTTATGGATTTCTCTCTGAGAACCCAGAATTGGCCGCTATATGTAAAAGAAGGGGCATAAAATTTATTGGGCCTGACGACACTGTAATCTCTCGTATGGGGGATAAGGTTCAAGCCAGAAAAGCAATGATAGAAGCAGGTGTTCCGGTTATTCCTGGAAGTGAGGGTAATGTAAAAGATCTCAGTGAGGCGGTAGTTATTGCCCAGTCTATTGGCTACCCTATCATGCTAAAAGCAACGAATGGTGGTGGTGGTCGTGGCATAAGACGCTGTGACAATGAAAAGGAATTGTTATCAAACTATGATCGCGTGATTTCCGAAGCAACGAAGGCGTTTGGTAGCCCTGAATTATTTATTGAGAAATGCGTGGTTACACCTAAGCATATTGAGGTCCAAATTTTGGCTGACCAAAAGGGTCAAGTTATTCATTTATTTGAGCGAGACTGCTCGATTCAAAGAAGGAATCAAAAGTTAATAGAAATAGCTCCTTCACCGCAATTATCTGAAGATCAAAGAAATTATATTGGCCATTTAGCAGTTAAGGCCGCTAAAGCCGTAAATTATGAAAATGCCGGTACTGTTGAGTTTTTATTAGACATTGACGATAATTTTTATTTCATGGAAATGAATACCAGGCTTCAAGTAGAGCATACCATCACAGAAACTATTACCGGCATAGATATTGTCCAAGAGCAGATACGCATTGCCAGTGGCATGAGCTTAAGGTATTCGCAAGAGGAAGTTAGCTACAGAGGTTTTGCTATTGAATTCCGTATTAATGCTGAGGATCCAAAACAGGATTTTCTTCCCTCTTTCGGAAAAATTACGAGGTATTTTGCTGCAGGAGGTCCTGGGGTAAGAACGGATGCATCAATCTACACGGGCTATGTTATCCCACCTTACTATGACTCTATGTGTGCGAAATTAACGGTATGGGCCCTTAATTGGGATGATGCCATAAAAAGAGGAAGTCGTGCATTGGGTGATATTGGACTCTTTGGAGTAAAAACCACTATTCCGTACTATAAAGAAATCTTAAAAAATGAACTCTTTATTAATGCAAATTTTAATACTAGCTTTGTTGAAAGCCATCCAGAGCTAATCGATTACGAAGACGAAATGTCGCCTGATATTATTGCAGCTGCTATTGCTGCGGCAATTGCGGCGCACGAAGGGATATAATACCACTATGAAAAAAATTAATATAACAGAGCTGGTCCTTAGGGATGGGCATCAATGCCATATAGCGACTCGACTGCGAACGGAAGATATGCTTCCCATTTGCCCTCAACTAGATAATCAAAATTTCTGGTCCATCGAAGCATGGGGGGGAGCAACATTTGATGCCTGCGTTCGTTATCTCAAGGAAGATCCATGGGAGCGCTTGATCAAGTTAAGGAAAGCCTTGCCTAACAGCCAAATTCAGATGTTGCTGCGTGGTCAAAATTTATTAGGTTATAGGCATTATTCTGATGACGTTGTGGATTTGTTTGTAAAGAAATCAGCGGATAACGGTGTGGATATTTTCCGAGTGTTTGATGCAATGAACGACATTCGAAATATCGAGCTATCTATTAAGGCGGTAAAAAAATACAAAAAACATGCCGAAGGCACGATAAGCTATACAACATCACCTGTGCATGATATTGAGTATTTTGTATCGCTGGCAAAAAAAATTGAAGCCTTAGGAAGTGATACCTTGGCGATTAAAGACATGGCTGGCCTACTCACACCAAAAGTCACAAAAGACTTAGTCGAAGCCTTAGTTAAAAATATTAGCATTCCTATTCATATCCATAGCCATGCAACCTCAGGACTTGCCTCATTAAACCTAGTGGCAGCAGTAGAGGCTGGGGCAACCATGATTGATACCTGTAACTCGAGCTTTTCCGAAGGTGCAAGCCATCCAACGACAGAATCAATTGTTGCGGCGCTTGAGGGGATGGGTTACAAAACAGACATAGACCTTGTTGGTCTAGAAGAAATTAGCCAATACTTAAAAGAGGTACGAAAAAAATACTGGCAATTTGAATCAGAATTCACTGGTCTAGATCCACGGGTATTAGTCAATCAAGTTCCAGGGGGCATGATTTCTAATCTATCTAGCCAACTAAAAGATCAAGGTGCGCTTCACCGTATGGATGAAGTTTTGAAAGAAATACCTAAAGTTCGAGAGGACTTAGGATACCCGCCTCTAGTGACACCAACCTCACAGATTGTTGGGACTCAAGCCGCATTAAACGTCATTACTGGTGAGCGATATAAATCGATAACCACTGAGGTTAAAAATTATTTTCTTGGTCAATACGGTAAGGCGCCTGGAAAAATTAACAACGATATTCAAGCAAAGGCAATTGGAGATCAGCAACCTATTACCTGCAGACCTGCAGATAAATTAAAGCCAGAGGTGGCAAATTTACGGGTTAAGGCGGAGTCATTTGCCAAAACAGATGAAGATATTTTAACGTACGCGATGTTTCCTGATATCGCTACGACCTTTCTTCAGGAACGAAATGCTGGCACCCTCCAGCCAGAAGAATTATTAGATAAGGCAGAAGTATTAAAACAAGGGGATCATTACGCTCCTTCAGAATTTAATATTACGCTTCATGGCGAAACATACCATATCAAGCTGACTGGTTCAGGCCATGCCGGCGAAGCAGAAAGACCTTTTTATGTTTCGGTGGACGGGATATCAGAAGAAGTGTTGGTTGAGACCTTGGACGAAATATTAATCAACCCCAATACACAATCATCGACTGGTGAAAAAGCAAAGGGCTCTGGAAAGTCGGCTTCTGCTAGACCAAAACCCAATCATGAGGGATGTGTCACTACAGCCATGCCCGGAACCATTGTCGAGATAAAAGTTAGTGTCGGTGATAAAGTTTCAGCCGGAGATGGCTTGGTAGTTATTGAAGCCATGAAGATGGAAAATGAAATACAAGCACCTAAGAATGGGACGATCATGGCGATTCATGTAGCTAAGGGGGACAGTGTTTCTCCTAACGAAACACTTTTAGAAATTCAACAATCGTAAAGTATGAGCAAAATAATCCTTGCGTCTTCCTCTGTTTATCGCAAGGAATTGCTTGCACGTTTAATTCCTACTTTTGAGATTATTTCTCCCTTAGTGGACGAATCGACTCAGGACGGAGAAAGCGCGAAAAATAGTGCGATAAGAATAGCAAACTTAAAAGCACAAAAAGTATCACTGTCTAATAAAAAAAGCTACGTCATTGGTTCAGATCAAACTGCAGAATTGAATGGTCAGCAAATTAGAAAGCCATCTAATTACTCAGAGGCGTATAACCAGCTAATAAAACTAAGTGGACAAACCGTATTATTTCATAGTGCCGTATGTGTTAAAAACGAAGATAGCCAACAGCACTTTGAGGCTATTGAGACCATAGAAGTCCGATATAGGGCTTACAGCGGCAAAGAGGCGGATGCTTATTTGACCTATGAAAACCCCATTGGATGCTTAGGATGTATTAAATCAGAGGGTCTCGGTATAAGTCTTCTTGACTCAGTCAAAAGTTCCGATCCAAGCGCTATTATAGGTATGCCTCTAATTGCCTTATCTAAAATACTTAGAAGCCTAGAAATCGATTTTCATGGGCAATAAAAACAGTCCTTACGGAACGCTATTTTTAATTCCAACATCCCTGGACCAGGATGCAGGTCAAGAATTCTTAATACACGAACAAAAAAGGCAATTAGCCCATTTGTCTCATTTTATTGTGGAGAATGAAAAACCTGCAAGAAAAATGCTCAAAAAACTGGGTCTAGAAAAGAGCTTGCAGGAACTTATACTGTTTCCAAATACACAAAAGACAGATCAACTTGCCATTAAAGCAATGTTAGCTCCTATTTTTAACGGTGAAAGTATGGGTCTTTTGTCTGACTCAGGAACTCCTTGTATTGCGGACCCAGGAAACAAGATAGTCGCTTATGCGCATCTACATCATATTTGTATCAAACCCTTGGTGGGTCCATCATCGATTATTTTATCCTTAATGAGCTCAGGATTTAATGGGCAAAATTTTCGATTTATCGGGTATTTACCCAAAGATAAAACCGAACGGAATGAGCGCTTGGTAAGCATGCAAAAAGCTATAAGAAATACTAAGGAGACACAGATATTTATTGAGACGCCTTATCGAAATAATGATCTGTTAGCAGATTTAGTTAAGACGCTTGAGTCGGATATTATGCTCAGCCTCTCCATTGATCTAACAACGCCGTCGGAACAGATTATTTCGCAATCAATTGACGCTTGGCGCAAACGAGTACTCCCGGACATAAATAAAAAACTTTGTATCTTTTTATTAAATTAATAAATCGCTCACCGGCTTAAAAGTCTTCCTATGAACATCAGATACCCCGTGCTCTCTAATTAAGCGGATATGCTCCTTGGTTGGGTAGCCTTTATGTTGCTTAAAATTATAGAGCGGAAATTGTCGGTCTAACTCCATCATATGTTTATCCCTTTCCACTTTTGCGATAATAGAGGCAGCCGATATTTGCTGGTGCTTAGAGTCGCCTTTTATCACCGCCCTCATACTCATGTGCCCTATTTTTGGGCAATATTGGCCATCGATCAACACGTGATCGGGTGTGTTGGATAGTTTAAGAATGGCACGCTTCATTGCCAATAAACTCGCCTGAAGAATGTTGATGTCATCGATCTCGCTAACACTTGCTGTGGCGTAAGACACCTCGGTAGCATACTGCATGATATCTACATATACGGACGCTAGCTGAGAGGGTGAAAGTTTTTTGGAATCTTTTAATCCTTGAATGCTTTTATTCGGATCAAGTATGACTGCTGCGGCAAATACCGGCCCAGCTAAAGGCCCTCTTCCCGCTTCATCCACTCCACAAATTACACTCATTTAAGATACCGGTTCAATTGATCAATAATTAATTGGGAGGTATTTTTTTTAAGCGATAGGTGCAATTTTTTAAATTCGCCGCTTAAGTTATTCAGATACTTCTTGTCGCTGCATACAGCTAATAGCTTTTGAGCAAGTTTTTTGGGGGAAGCCTCGTATTGAAGCAGTTCAGGCACTAATAATTTACCCAGAAGAATGTTAGGAAGACCCACAAAAGGTATCAAATGCATGCGCTTTAAGATCAACCATGAAAACCATGAGGTTTTATACATAACAACCATCGGTTTTTTATATAGCGCAGCTTCTAAGGATGCCGTCCCTGAAGCTAGGAGGCATATATCCGATGCATTAATCACGTCATGTGAATGTCCGATAATTAATCTTACATTGAGTGCGTGATAATTTCTTAGCTGACTAAGTGCATAGCCATAATTAGCCTGATTATTTACGGGTAAAAGAAAGAGGCATTCCGGTAAACTTTTGTGCATTAGTTGGGCAGTTTTTAGCATGGTATCGAGATGCCACCTCACCTCACCCATTCTGCTTCCTGGGAGCAAAGCAATAATCTTTGAAACCTTGCTAATATTAAGTAACTTTCTTGACAACATAGCATCTGGTTTTAAGGGAATTTTAGAGGCTAGCGGATGGCCGACATAGGTAACAGGCAATCGAATTTTTTTAAATATGGGTAGCTCATGTGGAAAAATAGAAAATAAATGATGCATATCTTTTTTCATTTGAAAAATTCTATTTTTACGCCACGCCCAAACTGACGGGGAAATATAATGAAAAACCCTTACTTTTTTTGCTTTTAATGCCCGCTCTATCGCAAAATTAAAATCCGGTGCATCAATACCAATAAATACATCCGGCTTCTCTGATATTAAAAAGTCGATGAGATTTTTTTGTAACTGACGGAGCTTGATAATATTGCGGAACACTTCAAAATAACCACGGACACTTAGGTGGGCATAGTCAAAAAAGCTGTTCAACCCCTTGCTTTTCATCAGGGGTCCACCAACACCAATGTATTGAATGTTTTTGTACTGCTTATTTAAATCAGCCATCAAATGACTTGCAATTAAATCTCCTGACGGTTCTCCTGCAAGAATTGCAACTTTAGGCACAGCTACCTTACCAAGCCTCTTTGTGATTTACTAATGAAATCTATATAAAGCGCAACCTCAGCAACTTCCTTCGATAAATTATGGAGCTGACTAATGGCGTCCTCAATAGAGTTACCTTCACGATAAATAATCTTATAGCCTTTTTTTATTCCGCTAATAGCCTCTTTACTAAAACCCCTTCTTTTTAGGCCTTCGATATTTATACCATTAGGCCGGGTATGAGAATCATTCCCAGCAGCAATAATATAAGGGGGGATGTCTTTATAAACCACCGTCCCTACTGCAGTAATAACATGCGAACCTATTTTACAAAACTGGTGCACCCCGGTAAATCCTCCAAGGATAGCAAAATCGTCAATTTCGACATGACCAGCTATATTGGAGGCATTGGCTAAAATACAGTTGTTCTTGATAATGCAATCATGAGCGATGTGAACATACGCCATAATCCAATTGTCATCACCAATGATTGTTTCGCCCTTATCCTGAGTTGTTCCTCTGTTGATGGTGCAGAACTCTCTAATGGTATTGTTATTGCCAATGATAAGCTTGGTGTCCTCATTGTTGTATTTTTTATCCTGAGGTGCCTCGCCTATGGAGGAACTATGGAAAATTTTATTGTTAAAGCCAATAGAGGTATTGCCGGTGATCGTGACGCTATTACCAATAACTGTGTCCTGGCCTATCGAAACGCCTGCACCGATAACGGAATATGGCCCAATAGTTACATTGTTGCCAATGTTAGCCTCTTTATGAATGATGGCGGTGGGATGTATATTGTCCTGTGAGCTCATTTAATACTACTTCTTAATTTCCTTAAGAATACACATCATATTGGCTTCTGCAACCACCTCATTACCTACTGTTGCCACGCCTTTATATTTCCATATCCCTTTTAAGATACGCTCAATTTTTACGTTCAAAACAATCTGATCGCCGGGTCCAACTGGCTTTTTAAACCTTGCACTATCAATACCCGCAAAATAATAAACGGAGTCCTCGTTGGGTTTAGTATTCATGGTTTTGAATGATAATAGCGCTGCTGCTTGAGCCATAGCCTCCACAATCAGGACGCCTGGCATAACTGGGTGATATGGGAAGTGACCAGGGAAAAAAGGCTCATTAATCGTCACATTTTTAATGGCCGTAATTTCTTTTCCCAACTCAATATGGGTCACTTTGTCCACTAATATAAACGGGTAGCGATGAGGCAAATGCTCCAGTATTTCATGAATATTCATCGTTATCTCAGTCATCTTTTTTTCCAAATTGTTTTAATTTTGATGCAAATTTTAACCAATCGCTATGCTTTAAAAAGGGCATAATTGAGGTAAATTTTTCACCAGTTTTTGTAATTGATTTAGTAATCATTGTACCTGGAGAGACCGTAGTTTTGTCGGCAATTCGAAGATGGCCAAGAATCATTGCGGCACCACCAATTTTACATTCTTTTCCGATAATGGCACTTCCTGCAATACCGACACATCCGGCAATAATCGTATTCTCACCAATGTTACAGTTATGTCCTATCTGCACCTGGTTATCAATTTTTACCCCAGACTGAATAATCGTATCGTCCATAGCTCCTCTATCGATAACCGTATTAGAGCCAATATCCACATTATTTCCAATAATAACTGACCCTGTCTGCATGATTTTCTCCCAATTTCCCTCGTTATGTTCGGCGTACCCAAAGCCATCGGTACCAATAGATGCTGAGGCATATATCTCGCAGTTACCTCCAATCACCACATCATCTCCAATAGTGACGTTGGCGTGAATATAGGTGTTATCACCAACATGAACATTAGATCCAATACTTACATGGCTTTCTATAACGACGCCCTCTCCGATAACTGATAATTGACCGATCGAGTTAAATGGCCCGATAAAAGATGTTTTTGAAATCTTGACCTCTTTCCCAATAATGGCTCCAAGATCAATAGAAGGCTCAGGGCGTTTGCGCGGATTAAATAGTTGGGTAAGCTTTGCATAAGCAAGGTACGGATTTGGATGAATGATGGTCATGCCTTGCCATAAATAAGCGTCTTCTTCACGCATGATTAATACTTTGGCTTTTGTTGTTTTCAGATCCTCAGCATAAGATGATCTGGTAAAAAAAGAAATTGAGTCGCTGTCAGCATTTTTGAGCGAGGCTATTTTTTTTACTATTAGGTCCTTTTCTGTAAGAGAATCTGAACCTATATGTTGACACACCTCCTCAATTGAATATGAGCTCATCACCTGGTTGATTGGAACTATTTACCCAGTGATTTTATAACCAAATCGGTGATATCAATAGCTGGGGATGCATAAGCCACGCCCTGATATACAATTAAGTCATATTTATTTTCTTTAGCTAATTTCTCAATCGTTTCGTTAACTTTCGTTTGCAAGGTGTTTATCTCTTCACGCCTTCTTAAGTCAATATCTTCTCTTAGCTCTCTTTCGGTCCGCTGAGCATCAATTTTATCTTGCTGCAACTTTCGTGAGGTCTTGTCTTTTTCGCTATCGGATAGGGTTAGGCTATTTTTAGCAAAATCTTTTTCATCCTTCTGTATGCCTTGGATCATTTTTTTTAAACTTTCCGTCTTGCTTTTAAATTCCTTCTCTAACCTTTTATTACTAGCTTGAGTTTGTGGAGCTTCTTTAAGGATTTTATCCACTTGGACAAAACCAATTTTAATTTCTGCGAATGCTGGATTAAAAAAGCCGCTAAGAGTAACAGCGGTAAATATTAATAGTAAATTTTTCATAAATAGCTCCTAGGTTGATTTAAAAGTTTGTACCCATTCCAAACTGGAATGTCTCTGTTTGATCTAAATTATCATCATTCAATGGGGTTGCTAGGGAGACGTTAAGTGGTCCAAAGGGTGAAAGCCATGTGGCCCCTATACCCATGGAATACCTCATCTCGGATGCGGAAAAAGAATCTTCAAAAACTCCACCAGCGTCTACGAATGCGCTCATCCTAAAGCTATCCGTGTTCTTCATACCTGGTACAGGAAAAAATGTCTCGGCACTCAATGTAACCATTTTTTCGCCACCATAAGTGATGTATTGGCCATTGGTATCCAATGTTTTTTCACCCACGGAGGATTGTTTGAAGCCCCTAAGCGTTGATTGTCCACCTACAGTGTAATTTTTAAAGAACGGGAATATTTCATCTCCATAACTTGCTCCGTACCCTAAAGCCCCTTTTATGCGGGTAGTAATTTTTTCGGTTACAGGGAGGTACTGTTCTCCTGAAGCGGATATTTTGTAGTACTGCATATCAAAAACCGGGGCAGTTACATCTGCGTTTAAGCTAACTTTGTACCCTTTGGTTGGGAAAATCATATTGTCTCTAGAATCTGTTTGCCAGCCTGCCCAAAAAGCCAATGAATCGGTATCGCAATTAAGGCTTCCTGCTGATGCAACACTAGAACAATAGTTTTTGTAGCCCACAGGAGAGTCCGCTTGCAATTTTAACTCCGTCAAATCGATCGTTGCGCCAAAAGACAAGGTATCATATTCGGATAACGGTATACCAAAATTCATACCAAAACCTGCGGATGCAGTGTCATACGTTCCTGTTCCAAGGTCTTTGGTATTCGTTTCTTTGTGGTAAACACTAAACCCACGAGAGACACCATCTTCGGTCCAATACGGGTCAGTAAAGCTCAGACTGTAAACTTTGTTAATATCCCCTGTACTGATTGCTGTTGCAATCCGATTACCGGTACCGAGGAAATTATCCTGAGACACACTCAATGTCCCGACAACCCCTTCACTAGAACTCAAACCTGCGCCAATCGACACCTTTCCGGTATTTCTCTCGGTTACCTTTATATTTAGATCAACCTGGTCTGAAACACCCTGCACTGCTGGGGTTTCCACATCCACACTATCAAAAAACTGTGTCCTGGTAAGCCGCGTTTTTGATCTATCCACCTTATCCTGAGCAAACCATGAGGATTCTAGCTGCCTTAACTCTCTACGGATGACCTCATCCTTGCTCTTTTCATTTCCTATAATATTAATGCGTCTGACATAGATTTTCTTTCCTGGGTCGATGAAAAAGGTAAAGTCGACCCGGTGTTTGTCTTTGTCAATCGTTGGCACAGAGCTAACGTTAGCAAATGCGTAACCGAAGTTCCCTAAACTTTTTGCTACCTTAGATGTACTCTCATTGACCTTGCTTCTATTAAATACATCACCCTCCGAGATAGAAAGGTCTTTTTCAAGGTCAGAAAGGGCTAAAGGCTCAGGGACATCCCCTTTAAGCTTTACTTTGCCTATGCTGAATTTATCGCCTTCATCTATAGTAACGGCGATAAAGATTTTCTTTTTATCTTTGGAAATACTAACCACAGAAGAATTAATTTTAAAATTCATGAACCCTTGGTTCATATAAAACGATCGCAATCTTTCTAGATCACCGGTCAGTGTTTGCTTAGAGTACCTGTCATCTTTTTCCCACCAAGACATAATATTGGTTGTTTTAAGAGAGAATTCGTCTAATAACTCCTCCTTGACAAATGACTTATTCCCTACGATAGCTATGTCTTTAATTCTAGACAGCCTCCCTTCTTCTATATAGAAATTAATATCCACCCTATTTCTTTCTAACGGGACAACCTCCCCTCTAACGCTGGTCGTATATTTACCCTGAGAAAGGTATTGGTTGGTGAGCTCTCTTTCAGCCTTTGCGATGTCACCATTATCAAATATCAATCCACTCGCTAAATTCATCAATGAGAGACCTGTTTTTAAGGCCTCCGGTTGAAAGCTTTCCGTTCCATGAAAATTAATTTCATTGATAATCGGTCTCTCCCTTACAGAAATGATAATGACTTGACCTTCTCTCTCAATGGCAACATCCTTAAATTGGCCGGTTTTGTAGATAAGGCTTATGGATTTAGAAAAATCAATGTCTTCAATAAGATCATCTATTTCAAAAGGAATGTTATTGAAAATGAGGCCGGGGTCAATCCTTTGGAGACCTTCCACTTTGATATCGGAAACCCGTAAATTTTCTGCTGCAAAGATAGAAAAACTCAGAACAACAAAAACCAAGCTAAGTATTTTTTTCATTGGCAATTATGTAGGATACAAAATGCCATTATATACTGCAAATTCAATAAGAAGGGAGAAAATTTTCATGCAAGTTACTGGCAGAAAAGCATATTTTTTATCAGTGTTTTTTTAAAAATGAAAGAAAAGCAACCACACTAAAAAATTTTGTTGCCGCCTTTTATTTGATTTATTTATCGCTGGCTATGTGCAGGCAATAAATAAGCAGCTGTAAACGACTTTGTAGTCAATTCACAGTAAAAAAAACTATGTTATGCCAGCTATTATTTCATGGGTCCGTGCCCGCACTGCTTTATCAAGGTCAATGATGTCTCCTAATTCATGGTTCGTCTCTGTAACAACCATATTCATAGCCTCCTTAACAACGTCATGAATTTTTGTAAATATGATCCTGCCTTTCAGAAAAGCCTCGACAGCGATCTCATTAGCGGCATTTAAAATCACACATGAGCTTTGTCCTGCACTTAATGCTTGGTATGCTAAATTAAGGCAGGGAAATAGCTTGTGGTTCGGCTGTGAGAAGGAAAGCGCCTCATGCTTTGTTAGATCAATGCCATTTACACCCGACGGTATTCTCTGAGGGTAGCCTAGAGCAAAAGAGATGGGGACTCTCATGTCAGGGCAACCCAATTGGGTTAATGAGCTTCCATCAATAAATTCTACAAAAGAATGAACAATGCTTTGTGGGTGAATTAAAACCTCTATCCTTTCTGAAGGAAGATTAAATAAAAATGAGGCTTCTATAACCTCCAAACCTTTATTCATCATAGTTGCAGAGTCGATTGAAATTTTCTTACCCATACTCCATTTTGGATGGTTAAGTGCTTGCTTAATAGTTACTTCTTTAAGCGCTTCAGGGCTAAAGCCTCTAAATGGACCGCCCGAAGCCGTTAAAATGATTTTTTTGATAGCTTGATTGTCAGCGGTATTATTCAGTACTTGAAAAATAGCGTTATGCTCACTGTCCACAGGAATGATGAGACCCTGATTCATTTTAGTCTGGTGCATAATAAGTGATCCTGCCATTACCATGGATTCCTTATTGGCCAATAATATGCGCTTTCCTTTTAATGCGGCATGGTAAGTAGATATAAGGCCTGCAGCTCCAGAAATGGCTGCCACTACGTCCGTCACAATATCTGCCTCAACTATCGCCTTGTAGCCATCAGGACCGCACAGTATTTCTGGGCTGGCCTTCTCTTTTAGGTGGGATCGTATAATCTCTCGATCATTAGCATCTTTAACTACAATAACCTCAGGTTGAAATTCGATAGCTTGTTGTGCTAATAATTCTAGGTTGGAATAACATGACAAAGCAAAAACTTTAAAATTAACCGGGTTCAATCTGAGTACGTCAAGGGTGCTTTTGCCAATACTTCCGGTTGAACCAAGAATAGAAATACTTTTCATCTAGACTGTTAGACTGAGGTATTGGTGAAAAATCAGGGCGGCAGGAAGGGCTGGAAGGAAACCATCAACCCTATCCAGAAAACCCCCATGACCAGGAATAAGATTACTGCTGTCTTTAACTCCTGCCAATCTTTTAAGTAATGACTCGTATAAGTCGCCATAAATGCTGAGTGCTGATATCGTGATACAAAAAATTAAACCGTTTACCAAATAAAATTCGGCAAAATTTAGCTTAACGAGTAAAACTAATAAGACATTAAAGAAAATGCCACCTAGAGCCCCTTCCATCGATTTTCCGGGACTGATGCTTGCTGCAATCTTAATGGAGCCAAACCTTTTCCCCGTAAAATAAGCGCCAATATCTGCCATCCAAATAGTAATAAAAACAAACAGTAAAAATGATTTATTTTGGCTATAAAGAATTAATACCGAGTAAGTCATGGGCGCAATAACAACCAGTCCGTATAAACAGTGAAATAAATTCCGCTGGGGGGGTGAATTTGTACCCTTCATCATGTTAAGGGGGGCCAATACCACCCAAAAGAAACAAGCTAGGAGTACGAAAAAAGTGGAAAAAGACAAAAGATCATCTCTGAAAATAAGTGCAGGGAGTAAGCAGGATAAAGATATGAGCCAATAAATAACGCTTTGACCGCTAGAGAGGACCAACAACCCGCGTAGCTCAAAAAATAAAATTGCAGTAATTGTGAGGACTACAACCTCAAAAAAAGGATTCGGTAGGAAAAAAAAACATCCCACAAATATAATTAGCATTAATATTGCTGAAATTAAACGTTGTTTAAGCATCACTCATCCGTCAATGTCCCAAACTTTCGATGCGTTTTTTGAAACCAACGTAAGGCCTCAACGAAATGTTTTTCTGAAAAATCTGGCCATAAAACATTGGTAAAAAAAAGTTCCGCGTAGGCTATTTGCCATAATAAAAAGTTGCTGACCCGGCTCTCTCCACCAGTTCTAATCAGCAAATCCACGTCAGGAAGACCAGCTGTATCGAGGTGCTTGGTTATTTCAGCCTCACTGATTAACCTCCCCTTTTTTTTATAAACCGCACTCACTGCCCTAACAATCTCAGATCGACCGCCATAGTTGAGGGCTATATTTAAATTGAGCCCGCTATTTTTAGCGGAACTCGTTTCTAATTCATTCAATTTACGCTGAAGATTTTTAGCAAAAGTGGTCTTGTCGCCAACAAACCTTATGACAATATTATTTTTTAATAGGCTGTCTCTGGACTTAACAACAGACTCTTCAAAAAGATCTAACAGGCCCCCAACTTCCTCCTCGGGCCTTTGCCAATTCTCCGTGCTGAATGTAAATAATGTAAGAACTTTAATTTCGTATTGGATAGCATACTTAACTATTTTTTCCGCAGCTTCTGTACCTTTGGTATGACCGGCAATACGAGGTAGAAAACGTTTTTTGGCCCACCGGCCGTTACCATCCATAATTACGGCAATATGGTTTGGTAGTTTAGTTGGTTTGAAAAATAATTTTTTTAGACTTGGGAACAAAAAAAACCTATATCACTAAAAGATCTTTTTCTTTAGCCTCAATAACCTGGTCAACGTGAATAATGTATTGATCAGTCATCTTTTGTACCTCTTCTTGCGCCCTTCTCTCATCATCTTCACTAATCTCTTTGTCTTTAGTAAGCTTTTTTAATGCCTCGTTAGCGTCACGTCTTACATTCCTGATAGCAATTTTAGTGTTTTCTCCTTCGGACTTTACTACTTTAATTAAGTCTTTTCTTCTCTCTTCAGTAAGAGGTGGCATTGGCACTCGAATCAAGTCGCCTGAAGTCGCAGGGTTTAGACCTAAGTCACTTTCTCGAATAGCTTTTTCTATGACGGTAATCATTGTTTTTTCGTAAGGCTGGATGTTGATAGTTGTGGCATCGCCCAATGTCACCCCTGCAACCTGATTTAAAGCAGTTTGAGAGCCATAGTAGTCAACAGTTATGTGATCTAGTACGCCAGTATGCGCTCGTCCAGTTCGGATCTTAGAAAGATTGTTTTTGAGAGCATCCAAACTATTTTGCATTTTATTTTTTGTATTTTTTTTGATTTCTTCCATCAGGTGTTCCCTTATTAAATATTAACCAACGTTCCTTCTTCGACGCCCAGTAAAATATTTTTTAGGGCATTTTCTTTAAAAATATCAATTACCCCTATAGGTAACTTTTGATCCCTGCAAAGCGTAAATGCTGTGGCATCCATGACTTTAAGATTTTTCTGAATCACCTCGTCAAAGCTCACATTAGTATATTTTGTCGCACTAGGATTTTTGACGGGGTCATCTGAATAAATACCATCAACCTTAGTCGCCTTAATCATTATCTGCGCATTAATTTCCATTGCCCTCAAGGCTGCCGCTGTGTCGGTGGTAAAGAAAGGATTGCCGGTACCTGCGGCGAAAATGACAATACGCTTCTCTTCTAAATATTTAATTGCTTTGCCGCGAATGTAAGGCTCGACTATCTGATCAATATTTATTGCTGACTGCACTCTGCTCACCAGACCTTCATGTTTCATTGCATCCTGAAGCGCTAATGCATTCATTACCGTTGCAAGCATACCCATATAATCTGCCGTTGCTCTATCCATGCCAGCCGCACCCAAGGCAACGCCTCGAAAAATGTTACCTCCACCCACAACAACAGCCACTTCAACACCCATGTCCTTGGCGACCTTTATTTCTCTCACTATCTTTGTAACAGTTTCAGGATTAACGCCAAAAGCATCTTTGCCCATAAGGGCTTCACCAGAAAGCTTAAGTAATATTCGGTTGTATTTTGATTTGGCCATGAATTTCTTAAATTAGTATTTCGTTTATTTTATATGGTTTTGATTAAAAAAAAAGGATTGTGAAAACAATCCTTTTTTTAATAGCTAAATACTAAACTTTTGATGCGGCTGCTACTTCAGCAGCAAAATTTTCTTGTTTCTTTTCAATGCCCTCTCCTACCGAGTACATCGTAAACGAATGTACAGTGGCATTGTTTTTTTTCAAAAGATCCTGAATCGATAACTTGTCATCCTTAACAAAAGCTTGGTTGAGCAGTGTCACCTCTTTAAGGAATTTATTTACCGTTCCTGTCGCAATTTTTTCAAGCATATCTTCTGGCTTTCCAGCTTCTTTTGCTTTTTCAATAGCAACGCGTCTTTCAGTCTCAATTAACTCGGCATCCACGCCACTTTGATCTATTGCTCTAGGTTTTGCGGCAGCGATATGCATAGCAATATCTTTTCCCAGCTCATCATTCCCACCTTCCAAGTCCAAAATAACCCCGAGCTTTGCCCCATGAATATAAGTGTATAAAGACCCTTTAGCATGAAGTAATTGAAATCTTCTTGGCGTGATATTCTCCCCAATCTTTCCGATTAACCCGGTGCGCATTTCTTCAACCGTTTTACCATCCACATCAACAGTGGCTAATTCTTCTACTGAAGCAGCATTACTATCGACCACAGCTTTGGCCAATGTGCTACCAAATTGTTGAAATTCCTCATTCTTGGCACAAAAGTCCGTTTCTGCATTAATCTCTATAAGGCAGCCTTGTTTGGCGTCAGCGGAGATAAAAGAGGAAACTGTTCCTTCCGCTGCAATCCTTGCAGATGCTTTTGATGCTTTATTGCCAAAACGAACACGCAAGATCTCTTCCGCTCTTTGTGCGTCCCCATCAGCCTCGGTTAGTGCTTTTTTGCAATCCATCATAGGCGCATCAGTTTTTCCTCTAAGCGCCATGACCATGCTTGCTGTAATTTCAGCCATTATCTTCAAACTCCCAAATATAATAGTTTTATGATTCTTCTGTTTCTGCTGCCGCTTCGTCGACTATTGCTTCTTCGGCAACCATCTTCGCTACTTCATTAAGGGCGCTATTTTTTCCTTCTAGAATGGTGTCGGCCATACCCCTGGCATAAAGCCTAATGGCCCTACTTGAGTCATCATTACCTGGAATCACATAGGCAATATTGTCGGTCGAGTTATTAGTATCCACCACACCAATAATAGGAATACCCAGCTTAGTTGCTTCAACGACTGCTCCACTCTCAAAACCGACATCCACAACAAAAATAGCGTCAGGAAGTGCTGTCATATTTTTAATACCACCAATAGAGCGTTCTAGCTTGTCGTATTCTCTTTTAAAATTCAGCGCTTCTTTTTTTGTAATTTTTTCTAAGCTACCATCCTCAAACATCGTTTCAAGCTCAACTAATCGCTTAATGGATTGCTTCACCGTTTTAAAGTTTGTTAGCATACCGCCAAGCCATCTATGGTTAACGTATGCACAACCTGCGCGCAAAGCTTCTTCTTTAAGAATGTCTCTGGCTTGCCTCTTGGTCCCAACAAAAAGAATGCGTCCTTTGTTAGCCGCTAAGGTTTTCGAATATTTTAACGCTTCTTCAAACATCGGAAGAGTCTTCTCAAGGTTCACAATATGAATTTTATTTCTATCGCCAAAAATATAAGGTGCCATTTTTGGATTCCAATAACGGGTCTGGTGTCCGAAATGAACGCCCGCTTCTAACATTTGTCGCATGGTTATAGCCATGTGTTTCTCCTATAAGGGTTAATAACTGCATTAAGCCTAAAAATGACTACCTTTGGTAAGGTAGCACCCTTAACAAGGCCTAATGGAAATTTTTTCGTAACTTTGAAAAGCCGCTATGATACCATAATTAATTATTATCTGTGTCCAAAAATCATCTGAAAAATAGACTGCCATGACCATAACCATAAAAAATGAAATAGATATCCAAAAGATGCGTATAGCAGGAAAGTTAGCGTCGGAAGTTTTGGACCATGTTACCGATTACATTAAGCCCAACATTACCACGGATGAGATAGATACAATCTGTCATAACTTTATGGTTGATGTCCAAAAAACTATTCCAGCCCCACTAAATTATGCTCCTCCCGGCCATACCCCATATCCAAAATCGGTATGTACGTCGGTAAATAATCAAATATGTCATGGTATTCCTGGTCCCAAAATTCTAAAAAAAGGGGATGTGGTCAACGTGGATGTCACCGTTATCAAAGACGGTTACCACGGCGATACGAGCCGCATGTTTTATATTGGAGAACCTTCTATCCAAGCCAAAAGGTTGAGTGAAATAACCTACCAATCAATGTGGCTAGGAATCAACGAGGTAAAGCCTGGAAACCGTTTAGGGGATATCGGCTTTGCTATTCAAAACTATGTCGAGGCTAACGGATTTAGTGTAGTCCGCGAGTTTTGTGGCCATGGTATTGGCAAGGTTTTTCATGAAGACCCGCAGGTACTTCACTATGGTAGTCGTGGAGCAGGTACCAAGTTGCAAGAAGGTATGATTTTTACGATAGAGCCCATGGTTAATGCCGGAAAACGTGACATTAAGATGCTTTCGGATGGATGGACCGTGGTGACGAAGGACCGTAGCCTTTCAGCTCAATGGGAGCATACCGTCTTGGTCACCGGGACGGGCTTTGAAGTCCTGACAGTATCTGATGGCACACCCCTACCCTGGAAGCCTTAGTAAAAAAATGATTCAGGAGCTGAAAAAAAATTACCAGGCTAAGTTTGATCGGTTATGTAAAGACTTCCTTACAAAATATAATGGGCACTCCTTTTTAAAAAATCATACGCGCCTAGTTGATGCATTATTGCTTGACCTATCAACCAGCCTTAACCTAGCAGGTAATATTTCACTGGTGGCCGTTGGTGGCTATGGTAGGCAGGAATTATTTCCTTATTCGGATATCGATATACTTATCCTGGTCCCTGAAGACCTGAACCAGCTGGATAAAGATAAAATCACGGCTTTTGTCACGGCTTGTTGGGATTTGGGATTAAAAATTGGGCATAGCGTTCGGACCATAAAAGAAAACCGTATGGAGATGCATAAAGACATCAAAACAACCACGAACCTTCTAGAATCAAGGTTAATCAAGGGCTCTAAAAAAGAGTTTTTAGAGCTACAAAAGAGCATTGTTAATGAAATAAATCCAAGGCAATTTTATGTTGAGAAGTTGCGCGAACAAAATGCTAGGCATAAAAAATTTCGTGACTCAGCTTATCAATTAGAACCAAATATCAAAGAGAGTCCTGGAGGATTAAGAGACCTTCATATGGTCTTGTGGTTAGCGTCCAGTCAAAATAAGGGCAATACATTTAAACAAATACTCTCCAACCATGTCATCGATCGAGAGGAGTTTAATAAAGTACGATTTCATTTGAATCGTATTACCAAAAGAAGAATGTTGCTTCATTTGCTGGCAGGAAGAGCGGAAGATAGGTTGGTTTTCGACTTACAAAACCGGCTAGCAGAACATCTAGGTTACCAAAACTCAGAGTATAAAAAATCAAGTGAACTGGTTATGAAAAGTTACTACAAATCCGTTAATTACGTAATTTTATTTAATGAGATTATTATAAAAAAACTGGATCCTCTGGAACATAAAAATACCGCGGTAGAACATAAGCTTCCTCTTTATGAATACGATAATTTACTAGAGATAGATAAGTCATACCAAGGAAGCTTCATCAACCATTTATTTGATCCTTTTTTGGTTTTTCAGGAAAAAAAACATATCGTAGGCTTTGGCCCCAACCTTTTAGGTTTGCTTGATACTACCTCTAAACGCATAAACAAATCCATCAGAGATGATGCATCAATCCGGGATAATTTTTTTCGGCTATTAAAAGGTGATAACAAGGTTAACCGTTCCTTTCGACTGCTTAACAAATGCAATATCCTAGGCAAATATATTCCGCCCTTCGGAAGAGTTGTGGCGCAAATGCAGCATGACCTCTTCCACATTTATACGGTAGATGAACACACCCTTAACGTGATTGAAAACATTCGCCGCTTTAGCAAGACTAAGCT
This sequence comes from Methylophilales bacterium UBA4017, assembly GCA_002384685.1. GTDB lineage: Bacteria > Pseudomonadota > Gammaproteobacteria > Burkholderiales > Methylophilaceae > BACL14. The sequence goes on from DGAZ01000010.1 coordinate 29,282, forward strand.
TGAGCATGAGTTCCCTGAATGCCATAGGATTTTTGTTAACTTTGACAAACCTTACCTTTTGTATCTGGGTGCAATTTTTCATGATATCGCCAAGGGTCGGGGTGGCGATCATTCAGAAAAGGGAGAAAAAGTTGCGAAACGCTTTGGAGGTTGGTTTGGCTTAACCACCGCCGATACCAATATGGTTAGTTGGCTAGTAAAATCCCATCTTAAGTTATCCCAGGTCGCTCAAAAAGAAGATCTTTCCGATCCACAGGTAATACAGCGCTTTGCTCATTTTATTCAAGATCAATATAGACTGGATGCACTGTATCTTTTAACTGTTGCCGATATAAGAGCTACCAGCCCTCATGTATGGAATCAATGGAAGGCCACCCTTCTCAAGGACCTTTATAATGCCACTTCTACTTATTTCGCTAACAGCGTCATGTCTCCAGAAGATATAATTAACAAAAGAAAAAAAGCTGCTCAAGTCATTTTGGATGGTTACCGCATTTCGGTTAAGGCAACCAAGCCGATATGGGCTGGGTTGGGCAATGACTATTTTTACAAGTTTGACGAGCATGATATTGCATGGCATTCAAGGGTCTTAATCAATTACCAAGCAAGTCATGGGTCCTTAATTAAGGCCCATCATTGCCGTAATGGGAATGGTCTTGAAATACTGATCTATACAAAAAATACCTCTAACGCTTTTTTAAAAATTACTAATTTCTTCTATGTTAATCAGCTGGATGTAGCCCAAGCAAAAATACACACCACAGAAAATGGTTATGCTTTGGACATATTTAATGTATTAATTGAGGAAAATGCCAGCACCTCTTATCAGCATCTCTTTCAGCATATTGAGGCAGAATTAACAAAGATCATAGATAGTCAAGCAGCGCTACCAGAGACCATAAGCCTCAGAAAAACAAGGCAAGCAGCACATCATCAAATCAACACCAATATTAGCTATCACTACTTGCCGAATGGCCTCATTGAGTTCCATGTCATTACCGACGGGCAACAAGGATTGCTTAGCCTTATTGCGAACGAAATCAATAAGAACGGTTTTTCTATCGCCAACGCAAAAATCAATACTCTGGGTGGACGGGCGGAGGATTTCTTTTTGCTTACCCCTATGAAAAAGACGTCTCCTGCTAACCTGAAGAACTTAGAAACTAGCATTAAAGACCAATTGCTAATTAATGCTAAGCAACCAACCTAAACCAACCAAAAAATTTATGCGTACATTTGCTTATATAAATTTGGGTGTGAGTTATTATGGTATGTAATGGCACCTTTTTTTAAACAATTGATCAGTAAAGCATGCGTAAAAACTTTTCACTAGAGGAGACTTCTCGGATCATTGAGATGGCATGGGAGGACAGAACCTCTTTAGATGCTATTTATAGAAATTTTGGTCTTAAAGAGGACCAATTGAAACTTCTGATGAAGAAAGAGTTAAAGCGTGGTAGTTATACTTTATGGCGAAAAAGAATGAAGGCAAGTGACTTAAGGCATGAGTCATTAAGACCAAATGGTATAACCAGGGCTTACTGTTCACAGCAATACAAATTTAAAAAATAACGTTAATGAAAATACTAAGCATCTTAAGTGTTGCGGTTATTACTATGGTCAGCATTAGCTCAGCTATTGCTGACCCTAAGAATAAAAAAATAGCCGTACTTTTTGATAGCAGAATGCTTGCTCACGACACCGGCATAAACCATCCCGAGAAGCCTGAACGATTGACTACCGCATCCACCGCAATTAGAAATGCCAAAGGGCTAATAAAGCATCTGGTTTGGCCAACCATAAAAGAAGCAAGTGACGAAACCCTTCAATTGGTGCACACAGAAGACTACCTCCGTTTAGTTGCTTCGGAAGTCGAAGCACAAGAAAAAGATCAAACAGCCTATCTTTCGACGGGTGACGTCGTTATATCAAAAGATTCTGACATGGCATCAAGGGTGGCTGTGGGAGCTGTTATTGAGGGTGTGGATCAGATTATGTTTAATAATAATACCTTTACGGCTTTCGCTCTTGTAAGACCTCCTGGCCATCATGCTTCTGCCGATAGAGGCATGGGATTTTGTATCTATAATAATGTTGCAATCGCTGCAAGGTACGCTCAACAACGCTATGGCTTGCAACGTATTTTGATAGTCGATTTTGATGTCCATCACGGTAACGGCACCCAAGATATTTTTTATGATGACAACTCGGTATTTTATTTTAGCGTTCATCAGCACCCTCTATACCCAGGAACAGGCAGTCCACAAGAAACTGGCTCAGGCAAAGGCAAGGGCTTCACCCTTAATGTCGAGCTTCCCAAGGGTTCCGGTGATGCTGAGTTAATTAATGCTTTAAATAGCAAGCTTGTTAAGGCGATGGATGAGTTCAGGCCGGAATTTATTTTAGTTTCTGCAGGGTTTGATGGTCACCAAGCAGATCCGCTTGGGGGCTTGCATTATACGGAGAAAGGATACCAAGAGGTGGCTAAGGTACTCAGCGACTTAGCGAAAAAACATGCGGATGCAAAGACTTTATATGTGATGGAAGGTGGCTACTCACATGACAATACGAGCCAGTCCATTCTTGCCATTTTGCATGCTCTAGCAAAGTAATTAAACCATAATTTTTTTATAGGGAGTTGAAACTATGTTTAAAAAACATCTCGAGGCATCCGGTAAGTCTTACTGGCATCACCTTGG
>DGAZ01000010.1:32146-45753 GCA_002384685.1 Methylophilales bacterium UBA4017
TTATTTCCATTTACCAGTCTTAATATCGTAAAAAAACTAGTCGAAAAATCTAATAGTTAAGCGACAGGGGCTTTTTCTTTCTTAGGCTTACCTTTGGTTTCTTTTCTTTTATCGCGATTTCCCATGACCTTTCTCACTTATTGAATTTTTTTATATCATACACATAAATGCTAGTGAAAGTCTCTATGTTCATCAAGAAATTTATTAACATCCATATCCAGCCAAATGGCGATAGCACACATCCTAACAAAGTTAGGGGTATTTATGCCCTTTAGCCACTTGCGGACCGTTTCATAAGATACGAGATCATCATTTGATGCTGCTGAGTACTTTTTGATAAAATTTTCAGGCGTAGGTTTTAGGTCAAACTTTTTTTCAAAAGCCTCTGCAAGTAAAATTGCGTAATCTTGACGGATAGTCAATACATTTCCTAGATAAGGTTAGTGGCTCATAAGGCAATCTCATTAAATGTAAAGGTTTTTTTAGGGTGTGTAAACAACCTTAGCTTGTCCTAAAACAAAAAGCGGTAAATTTGAAGCCAGTTTAGATACTAAAAATAAAGGAAAAACTATTTTTTTTATATACAAATGAAAATTTATAGTAGAATATCGACCTTCTAGCACGTCCCCATCGTCTAGAGGCCTAGGACACTGCCCTTTCACGGCGGCGACAGGGGTTCGAATCCCCTTGGGGACGCCAATTATTATTGCGTCATTATCACAAAATAGTGGCGAATCAAGACTCCTATCCGTAATTTATAAATAAGCTAAAAAACACCTTGAGGTTGTAGGCTCAACCCCCTATTATTAATGTTGCAATAAAAATAAGAGCTTAACCCTTCAATACCTTTTTTTTATGGTAGTTTCATTGAAACTTATGAGGGCGAAGATTGCCTACCAACATTAATTATAAAACATAAAAGATCGTCTATTAAAATGATCACAAAACTAATAAATTTAGCAGAGAAAGGGTTGTTGCCAGACTTTATAGTTCGCTATGGCATAAGGACCTTACTAACAAAGCGGTTGAAGTCACTTATCCATACAGACCAACATACAAACAAAAACAATAAAGATCTGTTTGTAAAGGCGATGGATGAAGCCCCTATTGCATTGGTCCCAGAACTGGCAAACGAGCAGCACTATGAAATTCCATCTGATTTTTACCGCCTCTGTCTTGGTAGAAATAAAAAATACAGTTCGTGTTTTTGGGACAAAACTACCCATAATCTTGATCAGGCAGAAGATTTAGCCCTCCAGATAACGTGCGAACATGCTGAATTGGCAGATGGAATGAATATTTTAGAGCTAGGATGTGGGTGGGGCTCATTGTCTTTATGGATGGCTGAAAAATTTCCTAATGCCTCAATCACCTCAGTATCAAACTCCTCTTCACAAAAAGATTATATTATGCATGAGGCAAATAGCAGAAATATCAAGAATTTGCAGGTCATCACCTGTGATATGAATGATTTTCAGACGCAAGAAATCTTTGACAGAGTCGTTTCGGTAGAAATGATTGAGCACATGAGAAATCATAGGAAGTTATTTAACCTTATAGCTAGTTGGCTAAAGCCGGGTGGGCTCTTCTTTATGCACATCTTTGTTCATAAGTCACAGCCATACCTTTTTGAAGTCCAAGATGATGATGACTGGATGAGTCAATACTTCTTCTCAGGCGGAATGATGCCAAGCGAAGACTTACCATTAATGGTCCAAGATAACCTGATGATAAAAGATCAATGGCAATGGTCAGGCCAGAATTATGAAAAAACAGCCAATGCATGGCTGGAGAATATCGACCGAAACCATGATCAAGCTATGAAGGTGCTTGAAGAAATCTATGGAAAAGATAGTGCGGTAAAATGGATGAATAGATGGAGAATATTTTTCATGGCATGTGCTGAGCTATGGGGATACAGTAACGGAGAGGAATGGTTGGTATCACATTACCTATTTAAAAAATGATCGAAAAAATTGTTAACTTTTCCTTGTTTCAGCTAGGTTGGTTTATCTGCATACTCGGCGCCTCATGGAACAAACCCTATCTTGCTTTGTGTGCAAGCGTGATCATTCTTTTAACACACCTACACCTGACAAATTACAAGAAAAATGACCTTAAATTGTTGGTGCTATCTGCTTGCATTGGTTTCTTTTTTGATGGCTTGCTTCAATACAGCGGAATGATTTTATACAATAATCCTGGATGGGAATTCCCACTAACACCTTTATGGATAGTAATGCTTTGGTTGCTTTTTTCGATTACTTTAAATCACAGTTTAGCTTGGCTAAAAAATCGCATCATTTTATCTGTTTTATTTGGTGCGGTTGGTGGGCCGTTGGCTTACCTAGCCGGAGAAAGTTTAGGGGCTATTACTGTCACCAACCCTCAAACAATAATCATATTGGCGGCAGGATGGGCAATCATCACTCCTATGCTAATTAGACAGAGTGAAAAAACATGGTAGCTATCTATCTACCCATACTAACGAATTTAGTAATATTTGCCTTAGCAGGATGGGTGCTAAGTCTAGCAACCAAAAATGTCACTCACGTCGATAGCATGTGGAGTCTTTTCTTTGTACTTGCCTTGGTAACCGCGATGAGTCAGACATCTATCATCACAGAAAGGCATGTAGCAATCATGATAGCTTTGTTTGTTTGGGCTTCAAGATTAAGTGGCTATCTGACTTTAAGGAACTGGGGGCAGCCTGAAGATATTCGCTACCAAAATATTAGAAAGAATAATTCTCCTGGCTTTGGTATTAAGAGTATCTATATCATCTTTCTATTTCAGGCCCTTCTCGCATCGATTATTGTCTTGCCGCTAATAGGCTCACTAGAGAATTCTCGGGCATATAATTTGATTGATAAGGTGGGATTGGGTATCGTTTTGTTTGGTGTCTTTTTTCAATCCATAGCCGACATTCAGTTAAGGCGCTTCCTGCGTCACAACAAAAATAAAGGTGTTCTTAGAACGGGGTTATGGAAATACTCCAGGCACCCCAATTATTTTGGCGAATTTCTTGTTTGGTGGGGCTTTTACCTTGTTTCCTTAGATGGAGGGCCCTGGTTCTTTATAATATCCCCATTGCTCATGACTCTCTTACTTTTAAAAATATCGGGCGTGGGGTTGATGGAACAAACCATAACCAACAGAAGGCCTGGGTATAATGAATACATCCAAAATACCTCGAGTTTTATTCCATGGCCACCAAAAAATTAATTACAATTTTTGCCTTTTTTGTCACGCCTTTTCTTGCATATGCGGAAGACTGGGTATTTGATGCTGTGTTAAATGATAAGGTTATAGGGCAACATACATTCATTGTTGAGGACAAAAAATCGCTAAGCAGAGCAGATTTTCATATTAAGTTTTTATTTATGGATATATATTACCAACACAGATCTGAAGAAACATGGTCTAACGGATGTATCCAATCAATTAGTAGCTCGACAAATGACGATGGCGACCACTTTGGTGTAAAGGGTAAGATAGAAAATGGTCACTTAGCTCTTGTCAGTAACAATACACTTATCAAGCTAAGTGAATGTGTGATGACATTTGCCTACTGGGACAAAAATATACTGAAGCAAAAACGCTTGTTAAACTCACAAAATGGTGAGTATCTTGATGTGGACATAAGGCTTCTAAAAAAAGAAACTATAAGGGTGCGAGGCGAAAGCACTCCAACCCAACACTATGAGATTAAGGCGACGAAGGATGGTCAGGAAAAGCTAGCCATTCAGTTGTGGTATGACGACAATCTTAATTGGGTTGCACTAAAGTCACCTACACCCATTGGTGACATTTTTTATAAATTACATTAGGTATTATTCTTATATGCATGATTTTAAAATAATTTTTTTATTAATTTTTATGGTAACTGGATGTTCTATGCCCACAAAATCTCTCAAAACAGTCCCTAGCGTTGATATCAACAGCTTCATGGGGGACTGGTATGTTATAGCGCATATACCAGCATTTATTGAAAAGAATGCTTACAATGCAATTGAATCTTATAAGCTCAATGATGACGGAACCATTCAAACAACCTTCACTTTTAACGAAGCTGCTGTTGATGGAGAGAAAAAACAATACAATCCCAAAGGCTTTGTGGTTAAGGGTACCGATAATGCCGAATGGGGTATGCAATTCATTTGGCCCATTAAAGCGCAGTACAAAATTGTTTATGTAGATGAGGGTTACAAAAACACCATCGTCGCAAGAGACGCCTTAGATTATGTGTGGCTGATGTCACGAAGTAAGTCCTTGCCCCACGAAGATATTGTTAAATTTACCGCTATGATTGAAGCTATGGGGTATAACATTGATAATCTAAGAATGGTGCCACAACAATGAGGAAGGTTACCAGCACAGTGATTTCTTTCATTCTCGGCTGGCTTGACAACAGGGCCGTGGAAAATAAATACATGAGCTCCCAGCTCAATGGGAAGGAAATTGACTGGGCCAGAGTTATTCCCTATATCATTATTCACCTAGCAGTCTTTGCTGTTTTTTTTGTAGATTTTAGTATCGTGGCATTTATGGTATTCCTTTTTATGTATGCTCTAAGAATGTTTGCTATCACCGGTTTCTATCACCGCTACTTTTCTCATAAAACTTTTAAAACTAGCCGGGTTATTCAATTTATATTTGCAGTAGTAGGTGCCTCCGCGGTTCAGCGTGGTCCAATATGGTGGGCAGCACACCACCGAGATCATCACATGCACTCTGACACTGTTCATGATAAGCATTCACCTAAAGCTCATAGCTTTCTATGGAGCCATACAGGCTGGTTTCTTACCAAGGCTAACTTCTTAACCCATACAAAGTTGGTCAAGGAGCTCTCTCGCTTTCCTGAGCTACGCTTAATCGATAGATTTGACGTAATCATCCCTATTCTGACATGCATCGGACTTTATATTTCCGGAGAGAGTCTTAACAACCATTACCCAGAACTTCGGACCTCAGGAATGCAGTTGGTGGTGTGGGGGTTTATTTTATCCACAGTGATTCTTTATCATTCGACTTTTCTTGTTAACTCTGTTGCTCACGTTTGGGGTAACAAAAGATATAAAACGGATGATTCAAGCCGAAATAACTTTCTAATTGCTTTACTAACGTTTGGTGAGGGATGGCATAACAATCATCATCACTACCCCGGATCCGCAAGACAAGGTTTTTATTGGTGGGAGATTGACCTTACGTATTACATACTGCGAATAATGTCCATGCTGGGTATAATTTGGGACATTAGAACCGTGTCAGCAAATATCCGTGAGTCAAATCACGTCACTAAAAATCCTAATAGCTAGCGACTATGAAGATAGCTATCGTGGGATCAGGTATATCGGGAAATACTGTCGCTCACCTCCTCCATAAAGAGCATGACATTAAAATATTCGAAAGCAACGGCAGAATTGGTGGGCATTCCCATACCCATAACATTCAGGTAGAGAATAAAGAAATTTCCGTAGATACTGGTTTTATTGTATTTAACAAAAAAACATACCCATTATTCACCGAACTGCTCAATGTTCTGGGGGTTAACTACGAAGATAGCTCCATGAGCTTTAGCGTATTCTCAGATGTATCCGGCCTTGAATACAATGGCACAAACTTAAACACACTCTTTGCACAGAGAAAAAACCTTCTTAATCTAAAGTTTATCAAAATGATCTGGGAGATCATTTACTTTAATAAAAAGTCTTTGAAATTGTTGGAAATCGAAAGCGATATAACCCTAGGAGAATTTCTTAAGAAGGGAGGGTATTCTGAATATTTTTCGCAGAATTATATTTTACCCATGGGGGCAGCTATATGGTCATCGGACATACAAACCATGAAAAATTTTCCTGCAAAATTTTTTGTTACTTTTTTCCATAACCATGGAATGCTTTCTGTTAACAATAGGCCCCAATGGCTTACAGTCACTGGGGGCTCTCAGCATTATGTGAATAAACTATGTGCGCCCTTTAAGGATAAAATTGAGCTTAACGCAAAAATAGAGCATGTGGAACGATCAAAAAATGGTGTCATAATTAAACTCCTAGACCGGTCCGAGCACTATGATTACATTTTTTTTGCTTGTCATAGCGATGAAGCTCTAGCCTTACTAAAGGATCCGACAGAAGAAGAAAAAAAGGTGTTAAGCTCAATCCCATACACAAAAAACGAAGTAATCCTGCATACAGATACCTCAATGATGCCTAAAAATAAACTGGCGTGGGCTGCTTGGAATTACAATATAGATAACCGAACCAATGACCCAGTTACACTAACCTACAACATGAACATTCTACAAAACATAGAAACTAAAGATCCTTTATTGGTTACATTGAATCCGAATAAAGCCATAGACGAAGATAAGATTATAAAAAAACTTACTTACACGCACCCTAAATTCAGTCTTGATAGTATAGTTTCTCAGAAAAAACACACCTCTATTTCTGGAAAAAAAAGAACCGGCTATGCCGGGGCATACTGGGGCAATGGTTTCCATGAGGACGGGGTTAAAAGTGCCTATGAAGCCACTCAACATTTTAACGCTTGGCTAGACTAGTGAACGCTATATATAAAGGAACGATTACACATCTAAGACACTATCCACGTAAGCATGCATTCTCGTACAAAATCAATATGCTCTTCATAGATCTGGATGACATTACTAAGGCATTTGCTAAAAACTGGTTTTGGAGCTTCAATCGTCCAAATTTAGCATGCCTTATGAGGGCGGATTTTTTTGGTCCAAAAAATAAATCAATCAAAGTATCCATCCAACAATTGTTGTTTGATAAGCTTCAATTTAATCATAAGGGTAAAGTCTATCTACTTACCAGCATACGATATTTTGGTTACTGCTTTAATCCTGTTAGCTTTTATTACTGTATGGATTCCAATGATAAGTTAGTTGCTATTGTTTCGCATATCACTAATACACCTTGGAATGAAAAGTTTGCCTATGTCCACGACTGCAGAAACATACCAACAACATCCAAAGAATTTGAATTTGATAAGGCATTTCATGTCTCACCATTCATGCCTATGGACATCAAATATAAATGGATCTTTACTCCACCAAAAGACTTTCTTTACGTATCTATGGATAATATTAAAGACGAAAAATTACAATTTAATGCGGCATTAAGACTCACAAAGAAGGCATGGACACCTCTCTCGCTAAACAAAATACTCTTTTTAACTTTTCCAATGTCGATTAAGTCTATTATTCTAATTTACTGGAATGCGGCCATCTTATACTTAAAGGGAATTAAGTTTTATCCTCACCCTTAATATGAGAAAGTTATTTAATACACTTGCTAAGAAAGCATTATTCACACAACTAAAAAAATTAGCCTACGGTCAACTCATAATAGAAGACGAAGATAATCAATATAAATTCGGAGTGGGTAAAAAAATTAAGGCAAAAATTAGGGTTCGCAACGCGTCATTCTATGGTGATGTTTTACTAGGGGGCTCGATAGGATCAAGTGAGTCGTTTATTCAAGGCGCATGGGATACGAACGACTTAACTAAAGTCATACAAATAATGGCAGTCAATAATCAAATAATGGACCAAGTCGAAGGTCCTTTCAAGGCATTGCTCCGACCTTTTCTTAGGTTTGCTCATTACCTAAATAAGAATACACAAAGTGGAAGTAAAAAAAATATAGCAAAGCACTACGACCTCAGTAACAATTTTTTTTCCTTATTTCTTGATCCGACTATGATGTACTCATCGGCAATCTTTAGAAATGCCTCAACAAGCCTAGATGAAGCTTCAATTAATAAATTGGACGTTATATGCAAAAAGTTAAAACTAAAAAAAACAGATAAAGTTGTTGAGATTGGCTCAGGATGGGGTGGCTTTTCAATTTATGCTGCACAAAAGTACGGGTGCCATATAACTACAACAACTATATCAAAAGAACAATACAAGTACGTAAAGCAGAAAATAAAATTACTAGGGATGCAAAATAACATCACAGTATTATTTAAAGATTACCGTGACTTGAAGGGAAAATTCGATAAATTAGTGTCGATAGAAATGATTGAAGCTGTCGGTCATCAATACTATGACGAATATTTCAATATGATTTCTAAGCTATTAAAAGATGATGGGCAGGCTCTAATTCAGGCTATAACAATCAAGGACCAAAGATATAAGGAGGCAACTAAGTCAGTAGACTTTATACAAAAATATATTTTCCCTGGGAGCTGCATCCCATCATTAACCGCAATACAAAAAAGCCTGACTGATACCACGGACTTAGTAATAAATGATGTTGATGATATTGGGATTCATTACGCCAGAACACTCCTGCATTGGCGTAAAAACTTTATTCGAAACAAAAGTCAAATTCTGGCTCTTGGCTTTGATGAACGATTTATGAGAATGTGGTTATTTTATCTTTGTTACTGCGAAGGCGGATTTATAGAGCGATCCATTAGCGATCTTCACATCCAAATAACCAAACCTTTATTCCGCAACTCGCTCTGATGGTAAAAAATAATTCAGCACTTGTTGTTGGAGCAGGAATTTCAGGGTCTAGCATTGCTTACCACCTAAATAAAAAGGGGTGGGACGTGACTATAGTTGATCAAGCGAAAGAGAGTAGTCTTTCCATATATGCCAATCCTGCAGTCTGCGTCAATCCAAACGTAATGATAAGCGACCAACGATTTAATCGGCTAATGTGCTCATCAATATCCTATGTATGGAAGCTCATAAATTTAATTGGCTTAGATGAGTCAAGCGCTTTACAAGTAGGGTCAATTCATTTATTTGAACATAAAGAAGGGATTGATAGATTCACGAGATTGATAAAAAATAACCCTGGCCTTAAAAGTTTTATTACTTTAATTGACCAAAACCAAATCCGTGAAAACTATAATATTAAGGGCTGTGTAGGTTTTTATTTTAATAGTGGAGGATGGATCAACCCTGAAGATTTTTGCAGAACATTAGTTAGCGAAACAAATATACGCAAAGAATTTGGTTCTAAAGTTACCGAAGTTGAATGTAAGGAGGACGTTTGGCACATAAAAACTAATGATAAAAAAGAATTTAAGGCAAAAAATATTGTTTTTTGTTCGGCGGGAGATATAGCTAATTATTCTTACTTTTCTCATCTGGATTTCGATCAATATCGAGGTCAAATAGACTGGGTTAATTCGGAGACAATGCAAGAATTAGAAATCTTGTCAAATAATGGGTACGTAATTCCGTCTGTTAAAAAAAAGACTGTTGTAGGTTCGTCTTATGAAAAAAATAATTGTAGCTATGAGGCTTCAGATGCTGACACAAAAAGTAACTTAAACAAACTTAATGCCCTACTGCCGTCACTAAACAATAACCTCTTAAGCAGAAGTAATGGTTCCTGGGTAGGTCAGCGAGCAGCGAGCTTTGATAGGAAGCCTTATGTTGGTAGAGTTTTAGATATGGGTGGTAAGAGCCGTCTAGCTAATAAGATAGATAGATCAAGCTTGGTATGGAAAAAAGGATTGTATATTAATGCATGCTACGGGTCTCGTGGGTTTAGCTTTGCCCCATTATCTTCACTTAGCCTTGCAAATCTAATGGATCAGAGTCTCAATAGTGATGATAAGTTTTTATTGGGCTATTTAAACCCCGAAAGACGTTTTTTTAGGGGTATGGGTTTAAAAAAACAAGGTATAGAATTTAAGCTATGACGAATAAAGACTTACTATTAAAAGCTAAAAATAAAGAGGATGAGGGTGATCTAGATAGCGCTATTGAACTTTACAAAAAGGCGCTTGAACAAGACTCAAAAAATCATGTGTTACAAATAGAGCTTGGTAATCTTTATGCAATGACAAACAGGTTTTCGCTGGCGGTGGGGTATTTTAGAATGGCATGCTACCAATTTCCTGATAACGAAAAAGTTAGCTATGGCTTAGGATTTTGCCTTCAAAAGATTGGTAATGAGTATCACAGCAATAGAGATTATCTAATGGCTCAAGCTGCGTTTGAAGAAGCTGTTAAGATCTGCCCAAAGAATCCTGAGTATTTATTCAATCTTGGTAACGCATACTATGCTCAAGGTCTTTTTCACAAAGCATTAAAATCTTTTGAAGGGTCCCTGCACATCAAACAGGATAGTGAAGCTCATCATAACGCTGCTAACACCCACAAAAAATTAAACCAATTTTCGCAAGCAAAAGTACATTATGAAAAAGCATTGGAAGGGACTGAGTATCAAATTCATACCGTAGTAGAGCTCATACAGCTCAAACAGATTACCTGCGATTGGATTGGTCTTAATGAGCTCATAATAGTTTTAAGGGATCATATTCGATCAAAAAAACCAGGAAAAATTCCACCCTTTGCGGTCCTGTCGATGCCTGGACTTTCCGCCAAAGATCATCTTAATGTAACATCGTCATGGATTAAGTCTTCAGGTATTAAGACTGCAGCGATTAAAGGGAAATACAAACATAATCCAAAAGCTGTGATTGGCTATATGTCTGCAGACTTTCGGCTGCACCCACTTTACTTCCTGATAAGAGATATTTTAAAGAACCATGACAGTAATAAGTTTGTTATTAAATTACTCTACTCCGGCAAAGATGATGGCTCTAATGAGCATCAAGAATTCAAAAGTATCGGAGCCAATTTTATCAATATCAGCAAACAGTCAGATGAAGAGCTCAATACGATATTAACTAATGAGAACATTGATATTTTGGTAGATTTGTCGGGGTTTACGATGCAGAGCCGCTCACTAATCACGGCATACAAACCCGCAAAAGTAACTATAAACTGGCTAGGTTTTCCAGCCTCTATGGGCTTTCTTGGAACAGAGCCATTATTTGATTACATTCTTGCAGATAGCTATATTATTCCTAAAGAGATGGAATCAGACTACGCTGAAAAAATTATTAGGTTACCTGGCTGCTACCAACCGAACATCGGTGATAGGCCTGCCCCTGAAAGCCAAAACAAATCTAGTTATGGTATAGATAATAATGCATTCGTTTTTGCCTCATTTGGGCAGTCAGTAAAGATAACGGAATCCATATTCAAGATATGGATGAAATTACTTAAACAAAAAGAGAGCTCTATTCTGTGGTTGCTAGAATCCAATGCTCAAGCAAAAACTAATATTCTCGAATTTTCAGAAAAGGAAGGGATTAATCCAAACCGGATTAAATTTGCTCCTAAAGTAAGCTTCCAGGATCACATAAATCGTCATTCCGTAGTCGATTTATTTCTCGATACTTATCCATACAATGCTCATACGTCTTCTAGTGATGCAGTATGGGCAGGATGTCCAGTACTTACCTTAACAGGAGAAACTTTTGCAAGTCGGGTTGCAGGAAGCATTCTGAAAGAAGTAGGTTGTGAAATGTTAATAACAAGAAATGAAGATGAATATTATCAAACAGCATTAGCTTTATCAAACGATAGTGCACAACTTAACAATGTAAGGGAGATGGTGTTAAGAGGTAAGGAGAATTCCTCTCTATTCAAAACTCCAAACTTTATTAAGAAACTCGAAAACGTATATCTAGGCTTGTTACAAAAATAAACAGATTTTTTATGTGTCTAATGCTTCCCTAAAAAAGAATCAATTTTGTCCTTAACTTTTACGCGCAACTGATTGTCAAAAGGATCAAATGTCTCCAGGTTATCCATCTTTCTCATCCAGGTTAACTGTCTCTTTGCCAGCTGCCTTGTAGCGAATACGATTTTATCTCTAAGTTCCTCTTTTGGAAGCTTGCCTTTTAAGTAAAGATAAGTTTGTCTATATCCTACTGCCCGCAAGGACATATAAGTATCATCGAGATCGGGGTATAAGACTAATATTTTTTCCACTTCCTCAATTAATCCATTACTAAGCATACTATCAACTCGTTGCTTAATTAGGCCATGAAGCTTGTCTCTATCTTCCGGAAATAGTCCAATTTTTAGAAGCGGGTACGGGTTCATTGTTCTACTTTTTGTCTTATAAAATGACGATAATGGCTTGCCTGTCTCGTAGAAAACCTCCACCGCCCTAAGTATCCTTTGTGTATCTGAAGGCAATATTTTTTTAGCTAAGACAGGATCAAGCTCCAGCAACTTTTGAAATAAATAATTAAGTCCATGAGCATCAAGCTCATTAGCTACCCTACACCTAACATTCTTATTGGTAGGTGGGATATCATCCAAAGGGAATTCTAGAGTATTGAAGTACATCATCGTTCCCCCACTCAAAAAAGGTATTCTTCTTTTGTTCTCAGATGTGGAGCATATACGCTCCACATCGTCCTTAAAATCAAATGCTGAGTAGGATGTATAAGGGTTAATTATGTTGATAAGATGGTGGGGATACTTTGCAAGCTCTTGTTCGTTGGGTTTTGCAGTCCCGATGTTAAAGTCTTTATAGACCTGTGCCGAATCCACATTAATAATATTTATTGGGAATTCATCATGACAAAATTTAGTCAGATCGGTCTTCCCGGAAGCTGTTGGTCCAAGTAAAAAAATTCTTGGTTCCTTGCTCATCAAAAATCTTCTTCTGTATAAAATGCGATAGAAGGCTTTGTTTTTAGATAGCTCTTGATCCCAAGGTATATGCTATTAGCGAGCTTATTTTGATAGGCCGCAGAGCGCAGATTTTTTTCTTCGCCTGGATTACTAATAAATGCTGTTTCAACTAAAATAGATGGAGTATCAAGTGCTTTTAATACGGCAAAACCTGCCTGCTCAACGTACTTTTTATGCAGATTATTAACCTTTTTAATTTCTTTTAATACATGATTGCCTAGCTTTAAACTGTCGTTAATAGTTGCTGATTGTGATAAGTCTAGCAATGTTCTAGCTAGGGCAGGCTCCTTATCATCAATGCTAACACCTCCTATTAAGTCAGCTGCATTTTCTTTATTTGCCAAATATTTTGCAAAAGCACTGGATGCGCCTCTTTCTGATAATGCAAATACTGACGAACCACTTACATTCTTTTTCCTAAATGCATCTGCATGTATTGATATAAAAAGGTCTGCTTTTGCTGCCCTTGCCTTGTTTACCCTGGTTCCCAAAGGAACAAAATAATCACCACTGCGAATTAGGATGGCTTTCATGTCAGGGTCTTTATCTAAAAGAGCTTTTAATTTTTGTGCGATCTGTAATACAATTATTTTTTCTTTTGTGCCTTTAGCCCCTATCGCACCAGGATCTTCTCCACCATGACCAGGGTCTATAGCTATGATGATAGCCTCTCTCTGAGGCACTAATAATTTCTTTGGTAAAGGTTTAACAGTCGAATCTGGAACCGCCTCAGGAGGCTTATTATTTCCGTCAAGCTGTTTCAATAAATTTGCAAGAGGATCAAAATTATTGGGGTACACATCAATAACCAACCTATGCCCATAAGGCTCTATTGGTGGTAAAGAAAATACCTTAACTTTAGAAGGACCAATTAAATCGATAACGATGCGCGAAACATCTGGTTTGAATTGCCCTGTTCTGATTGATTTTATTGAAGTGTCATTACTTAATACCTTACTTGATAGGTTTTGAAGCTCGTCAGATAGCGCCTCTCCTTTAAGGTCTATCACAATACGCTCTGGGTTAGCTAGGGTCGTATAACTATTATTTA
>DGAZ01000010.1:46029-74162 GCA_002384685.1 Methylophilales bacterium UBA4017
GTATCTAGCTTAATATATCTATGCATTTCTCTCCTCTTGATGATAACGACTTAAACTTTATGCTTCTCCCACCTTGTTGGATGTAAGTAAAAAAAACAGTCAGATCAGGGGTAGGCAGAACATCAATCGCTTTTTCTGGCCACTCTATTACATTGACGTCTGTGCTGTTAATAAATTCATTAAAGCCTGCATCCTCCCATTCACTCGAACTTTTGAAACGGTACAAATCAAAGTGGTTGATAGTTAAATCCAAAGTATATTGTTCTAATAGGCTGTAGGAAGGGCTTTTAACCTTTCCTAAAAAACCTAATCCTCTCATAAATCCCCGCATAAAAGTTGTTTTTCCAGTACCTAGCTCGCCATCTAAAAAGATTAGACAGCCAGCGCTAATGGTATCGGCAAATTTTCTTCCTAGACTTAAGGTTTCATCAGAATTATTTGTGTAAAAGGATAGTTCTTTTGTCATGATTTTAGTTTATTATTTTTTCCTATGAATGATAAGTTAAAGTGGCAAAAAATAGCAGAAAATATTAAATCCTGGGGCAATGATTTTGGTTTTGATGGAATCGGCATATCCGATATTAATCTTAAAAAAAGTAAACCAGCTTATAAGCAATGGATAGAATCTGGTTATCATGGTGAAATGGGGTACCTAGACAGGCACCAAGATCAAAAATTTAACCCCACCAAACTTTTCGAAGGTACCAAAAGTATTATTTCCATAAGGCTTGACTACCTTCCTCTTGAGGCTAATGCGCTTCAAGCACTTAAGAACAAGGAAACTGCCTACATATCAAGATATGCCCTTGGCAGGGATTACCATAAGGTTATTAGAGCAAAGCTGAAGAAGTTTATTGCGCATATTAAAAAAGAGCTAGGCAGTGAAGATATCCGCTTTAGATTGTTCACAGATAGCGCACCAGTCTTAGAGGTAGAAATTGCAGAAAAAGCAGGGCTGGGATGGAGGGGGAAACACACCCTACTTTTAAATAAAGATCATGGGTCATGGTTTTTTCTTGGGGAAATATATACCGACATGCCATTACCAGCAGATAAAGAAACCTCAAAACACTGTGGGTCATGTTCTGCATGCATAGATATATGTCCGACATCAGCCATCATAGCTCCTTACAAATTAGATGCTAGGAAATGTATATCTTACCTAACCATTGAACATAAAGAGGCGATACCCGAGATATATAGAAAGGCTATTGGAAATAGAATATACGGTTGTGATGACTGTCAGTTTGTTTGTCCTTGGAATAAATATGCCAAAGTAACGACTGAGAATGATTTTCTCACAAGGCATGATCTAGATAAGCTTAGCCTTATTGATGCATTTAAATTATCAGAAGATGAGTTTGATGATAAGTTTAAAGGAAGTGCCATTTATCGAATTGGGTACGAGCAATGGTTACGCAATATTGCCGTTGGCCTTGGCAATTCTCCTAAATCAAAAGAGGTGATAAAAGTACTACGATCTAGATTGTTAGATGCAACAAGCATGGTAAAAGAACATATTTTGTGGGCTATTAGCCAACATAATTAAAAAAATATTAGGAATATTTGCTACAATTACGCCTTAACTTAAATTCAAAGACAATCTTCAGGCCAAATGACATCAATCATCCACTCAAAAAGCTGGAAATTACTAGAAAAACATCATAAAAATATGTCTGCGGTACATATACGGGATTTGTTTGAAGCAGACCCTGAAAGATCAAGTAAATTTAGCTTGTATTTTGAAGATTTATTATTTGATTTTTCTAAAAATAGAATCACGGAAGAAACACTTACTCAGCTCTACAGCCTAGCAAGTCAATCGGAACTAAAGAGCTGGATTAATAAGCTTTTTAACGGCGAAAAAATTAACTTTACCGAAAAGCGTGCTGCGCTTCATGTGGCCCTAAGAAATCGATCGAATAACCCAATACTTTTTGATGGTAAAGACGTTATGCCCTCTGTCAATAAAGTGCTTAGCAAGATGCGGTTATTTTCCGAGTCAGTAAGATCTGGAAGCCTAAAAGGCTTCACAGGTAAAAAATTTACGTCTATCGTAAATATTGGCATTGGTGGCTCAGATCTCGGTCCAGCAATGGTATGTCACGCACTTAAATCTTACGGCAAGAAGGATATCAAGCCAATATTTGTTTCAAATGTTGATGGTTATGACATATCGCAAGCGTTAAGTCAGTGCGACCCAGAAACCACCCTTTTCAT
Source organism: Methylophilales bacterium UBA4017 (assembly GCA_002384685.1). Taxonomy (GTDB): domain Bacteria; phylum Pseudomonadota; class Gammaproteobacteria; order Burkholderiales; family Methylophilaceae; genus BACL14. The sequence continues at coordinate 48,250 of DGAZ01000010.1, forward strand.
TGTTGCATCAAAAACATTTACCACGCAAGAAACTATGACAAACGCTTACACTGCCAGAAAATGGCTAACAGATAGCATAGGTATAGAGGCAGTTAAAAATCACTTTGTAGCTATTTCAACAAATGAAGGGGCTGTTAGAGCATTCGGAATTGATCCTGAAAATATGTTCGAATTTTGGGATTGGGTGGGTGGTCGCTATTCACTTTGGTCAGCGATTGGACTTTCCATTGCTATATATATTGGAATGGATCGCTTTGATGATCTATTAGCAGGAGCCCATGAAATCGACAATCATTTCAGGGATGCGCCTTTTGAGAAAAATATCCCCATTACGCTAGCAATGATTGGTGTCTGGCATATCAATTTTTTTGGTTACAACACTTTAGCTGTGCTTCCTTATGATCAAGGCTTATCGTTATTGCCATCCTATCTTCAACAAGCCGATATGGAGAGCAACGGCAAGTTTATTGGAAGGGATGGAGAGAAAGTATGCCTCCATACCGGACCCATTGTTTGGGGCGATTCTGGAACTAATGGTCAACATGCATTCTATCAACTGATCCATCAAGGTACAGACATTATACCGACGGACTTTATTATGCCGGCTAACTCGAAATACCCAGTTGGCTCAGAAAAAGATCAGCACCATAAGATACTATTCTCAAACTTTGTTGGGCAGTCTCGAGCGCTAATGTTTGGAAAAACTAAGGAAAAGGTTCGCGCAGAATTGGTTAGATCACAAAATGATGTCGAAGGTCTTGAGGAAATTATTCCCCACAAATCATTTGAAGGTAATCGTCCTTCTAGTTCCTTTTTACTCAAAGAGCTCTGCCCCAAATCTTTAGGTCGACTTTTAGCGATCTATGAGCATAAGATATTCGTACAAGGAATTATATGGAATATTAATTCATTTGATCAATGGGGTGTGGAGTACGGGAAGCAGCTTGCCTCATTAGTACTTCCTGAGCTGGATAAAAAAAGCGAGACAAACGGCTTCGACTCATCAACAAATAACCTAATAAATTACTTTAAAAAAAGCACTTAAGCTATTATTTTATATTAAAATTATTGTTTAATAATTTGTAGAAAAAATTGTCGAAAGTGGTTCCTATGCCTATACCCAATTGCTTAGCAAATCTATCTGCAAATGAATCATAGCCAGTAAAATCTACCACTTCTTCAAACCCAACAACATCCCTTGCAACAGAATAAATGTTGCCCATATCATCTGCTAGACCTAACTGAATAGCCTTCTCTCCACTCCAAAATAAACCTGAGAATATTTCTTCGTTGTTAGCAAGGCGATCCCCTCTACCACTTTTAACTACATCGATAAATTGCTGATGGACCTCTGCTAACATTGCATCAATATGCATTTTTTGTTTAGGGTCAACGGGAAGGAATGGATCCATGATAGCTTTGTTTACTCCGGCAGTGATGAGCCTTCTCTCAATACCTAGTGTAGCGATTGCCTTTTCAAAACCAAAGCCATCTATCAATACCCCTATCGACCCAACAATACTTGCCTTATCAACAAAAATCTTATCTGCTGCTACAGCTATATAATAAGCGCCTGATGCGCATACATCTTCCACAACAGCATAGATCGGTATTTCCGGGAATTGTATTTTATATCGCCTAATCTCGTCATTAATCATCCCCGATTGAACTGGGCTTCCTCCCGGACTATTTATCGACAAGATCACGCCCTTTGTTCCAGGGTTCGCATACACCACTTTCAAGCTCGACCTAAAATCCGAAGCATTCACTGCTTGCTCTGCTCCAATTTCCCCTCGAAGATGAATAAGGGCGGTGAAATCGCCGGTTGTTACCGCTCCGTGATTACCAGCGTTTGTAAAAATCAATAAAAGGGCAACCAAATATCCCAGAGTTAGCAACTTGAAGAAGATGCCCCATCGCCTTGATCGTCTTTGCTCAATAAAAGCAGTATTAAGCACACCCTCTAATATTTTTTTTTCCGTTTCCTGCTTATTACTTTCAGCCATAATTGCCCTTTAAATAGTGACGACTAACTCGTCTCTTGTTATTGTGTAAGCCATTGTGTTTAACGACTTTCCCTTGCAAGGTCCAGACACACATAAACCGGAAGTCGGCTCATAAATTGCACCATGTGTTGCACAAATAATAAATCCACCATCGTCTTCCAGAAAATTGTTATCGAGCCAGTCGAGCTCAACCGGGAGGTGTTGGCATTGATTTTTATAAACATAATAACTTCCCTCAAACAACAAAGCAAAACCCGTTTTTTTTTCTCCGTTTTCAAGAAATGTAAACTTTAAGGTGGACGGGCCTGGCCCAAAGTCTTTTTTTAATAATATAATACTTTTACCCATTTTTAGTGAGCCATGAAAATAGGTCGTGAGGGTTTTCAATAATAGCTAAGGGGTTGTGGTGCTGAAGCTGTGACAAATTTTGTGCTCCATACGTCACTCCCAGAGAGTCTACTTTTGCATTCGCAGCCATCTCTAGGTCATAACTAGAGTCCCCTATCATCAATGCCCTAGCACTCTCAATCATTAAGAAATCTAGGATTTCATTGATCATCTGTGGATGAGGTTTTGAGAAGCATTCGTCCATTGTTTTAGTCATCTTAAAATATTCGTAAAGATTTGATTTGTTTAGTGCGTTATTGAGCCCTCGCCTACTTTTTCCTGTAGCAATTGCCAGGTAATATCCTTGACTATATAAGCCTTTAATCCCTAACTCTATGCCCTCGAACAAAGATATCTGATCCAATTTTTTTAGGTAAGCATCGCGGTATAAAGCTTGCATGTTAATTACACTATCCTCTCCGATCTCAGGGAAAAGCTTAGTAAAAGCCTCCTCTAAACCCAATCCTATGATGGAGCTGATATTTTGATCAGAGGGCAATTGGACTCCCTCCGAAACGCATGCCTCCTTTACTGACTCGATAATAATCCCTGCTGAATTAGCAATCGTTCCATCCCAGTCAAATATAATAAGATCGTATTTAGTGTGTTTTGGCATAAGACTGAAGCTCAATAAAATCAATGGGGATTGGAGCTGTTAGGAAAATATCGTCCCCAGTTAATGGGTGACGAAAACCTAATTCGCTGGCATGTAAAAACATACGTTTAAATCCTAATTTTCCCTGCTTTCTGTTTAGAGAGAAGTCACCGTACTTATCATCACCCACAATGGGGAAACCAAGATGACTTAGATGTACTCTTATTTGGTGGGTTCGCCCTGTTACCAACTTTACCTCTAAGAAGCTAAAGTCATTGAAGGCGTGTTTTAAGAAAAATACAGACCGGGATGCTTTTGCACCTTCAATGGCAGTGTCTTTGCTCAACACACGCACTTTTTTTTGCCCATCTTCAGCGGTTGTTTTGAGTAGGTTCAGATCAACGATCATTTGTTTTTTTTGCCATCTACCATTTACCATCACTTGATATTTTTTATGGATAGTCTTGTTTCGCATTTGTTTATGTATATCAACAAGCGCGGGCCTTTTCTTGGCAACTAAAATGATGCCAGAAGTCTCTTTATCTATCCTGTGTACAAGCTCAAGAAATTTTGCCTCTGGCCTTGATTTTCTTAATAATTCAATAAGGCCATAACTTAAACCGCTTCCACCATGAACTGCTAATCCACAAGGTTTATTAATGACAATCAATGCTTCATCTTCATGAATAATTGCTTTTTCTATAAGTAAGGCATGCTCAGGCTTAATACTAATGGGTGCTTTTATATCATTCTTAGGTGAAGTGAATGGGGGGATGCGAACGCTATCACCCAGTGACAGCCTAAAATCAGTTTTAATGCGCTTTTTGTTAACCCTAACTTGGCCACTTCGCAATAATTTATAGATATGACTTTTGGGAACATTTTTTAATGTTTTGATTAAAAAGTTATCAATTTTTTGACCTTCACTTCCCTCGTCAATCAGCTCATATCGAACACTATTATTAATATCTGCAGCCATCTTTTTAGTTTTCTTTTAATGATTTATCGCATATACTTAATTCTGTTCAGATATCTTTATAAACTAAAGAGAAAAACAATTCTGAATTATACATAAATACAAAAGAATTTAAGGTTTAGATCTGCTCACCAGCAATAAATAAAGAAGCGGACCGATAAAAAAAGATTTTTATAAACGAGTTTAAACATAAATTAACAGGTTAAAAAGTACCGACATTTAAAAGACAGAGAGCATAAAAAGATACGAAAAAGACGATATCCTTCTCAACTAAAATCCATAAGATTCTAGTTGAGGTATGCTTGTGTACACGTAATTTATATTAAATTCTTTATCTAAATCTTCAGACATATGGAGATAAGGTAATGAAAAGGATGTTATTTAATGCAACCCAATCCGAAGAACTTCGGGTTGCCATAGTAAGTGATTCAAAACTTGAGGATCTTGATTTTGAGCGAGGAAATCGAGAGCAACGCAAAAGCAATATCTACAAAGCTGTAGTCACCAGAGTAGAGCCTTCCCTTGAAGCGGCATTCGTAAATTATGGCGTAGATAGGCATGGATTTCTTCCATTCAAAGAAATAGCCCCTGAATATTATTCAAAAAAATCTAGAAAAAAAGATTTGTCCATTAAGGACGTAATCAATGAAGGCCAAGAAATTATCGTTCAGGTTAGCAAGGATGAGCGTGGAAATAAGGGTGCTGCTTTGACTAGTTATCTTTCATTAGCTGGAAGATACATAGTTCTCATGCCAAATAATAATGATGGCGGCGGTATTTCAAGGAGAATTGAGGGGGAGGAAAGATCAGCTTTTAAAGAGGTCTTATCTCAGCTCACGATCACAAAAGGTACGAGTGTTATTGGCCGTACAGCTGGAATAGGCGCATCAGTCGAACAAATACAGTGGGATCTGGATTACCTTAATCAGCTATGGGAAGCAATTGAAACTGCTGCTAATGCACAGGAAGGTCCCTTTCTAATCTACCAAGAAAGTAACTTGGTTATAAGAGCCATTCGTGACTACTTCTCTGCAGACATTGAGGAAGTATTAATTGATAAGCAAGAAATATTTGATCAAGCCCATCAGTTTATGAGTCATGTGATGCCTGATTACGCAGAACGAGTAAAGCTTTACGAGGAAAATATTTCACTCTTTTCTAAGTTTAATATTGAAAGTCAAATTGAATCAGCTTTCCTTCGCGAAGTTCAACTTCCATCCGGTGGGTCTATTGTTATTGACCATACCGAAGCGCTGGTGTCTGTCGACGTAAACTCAAGCCGATCTACAAAAGGACGGGACATTGAAAACACAGCATTTAACACCAACCTTGAGGCAGCAGACGAGCTTGCAAAACAAATGCGATTGCGGGATATAGGTGGCTTAGTCGTTGTCGATTTTATTGACATGGAACACCAAAAAAACCAAAGAGAAGTGGAAAGTCGCATGAGAGATGCCTTGAAAAATGATAAGGCAAGAATTCAGCTTGGGAAAATATCACGCTTTGGTTTGATGGAGTTGTCTAGGCAACGTTTAAGGCCAAGCCTTGGTGATTCTATCAATGGTGTCTGCCCAAAATGTAGCGGCACAGGTCGTGTGAGGGATATTCAGTCAACAGCTCTCTACATGTTGAGGTTAATTCAAGATGAGGCAGCCAAAGACGAGAATCAGATTGTTTCTATCCAGCTTCCAGTTGAAGTTGCCACTCTTCTTTTAAACGAGAAAAGAACGGCAATTAATGAGCTAGAAGACAAAACGGGTAATGATATCGTTATTATTCCTAACCGTTATTTTGAGATTCCCAAATATCTGATTGATAGATCATCAAAAAAATCTGGCAAGATTAGCTATACCGTTGTAGAGCCCCCAGTTGAAGAGCTAGCTAACGAAGATGATGATGTTAAAGAAAAATTAACGCCTGTTGTTAAATCTGTGATGCCAACCAAATCCATTGCTAAGAAAGGCAAACAAAATAAATCGCTGTTTGGTTTCTTTAAAAATCTCATTGGTTCTGATGATGCCGAGCAAGATGATCGTGATGATGTCGAAATAACTAATCCGGAAATTGTAAAAGAGAGTAGCGAACAGGCTGAAGCCGTTAATGAAAATAGGCCTAACAATAATCCGAATAGACGACCCGGAAGAAATAGAAATAGGAAGCAAGGTTTTAATAAAAACCAACAGCTGAGAAGGGAAAGAGGAGAGGAAAGTGCAGCGCCTCAGCCTTCTGTAACAACTGGCAAGCCTGTTGATACTAATAATCTCGAAACTAAAGCTCCTAACCAAAGGCGTGACAAACCTGTTGATCATATTATTGAGAAACAACAAGAGATAGTATCTCAGGTAATAGAAAAGCAACCCCAAGAAGTTGTTCCCTCAAAGCCAGAGACAAAGAAAAAGCCTGTAAGAAAAAGGGTTGCCCCGCCTAAGGTTGATCTAGAGAAGGCTGGATTAAAATTAGTAGAAACTAATAAAGCAAGCATTAAAGAAGTTGTTAAGGAAGAAACTGCAAAACCTAAGCCACGAAAAAAAGCTGCTTGGCAAAAAAAGGAGGGTGAAGTTAAGACTTCGGAAAAATTACAAATGGTAGAAACAAAGAAAAAACCAACAGCAAAGCCTAAAAAGAGCGCAAAGAAAGACTAGCGCAATAATAGCCCAGATAGCATAAGGCTAAAGCTCCAACAACGTGAGCAACCATAAAAAGGAGAGCTAACCCTAGCTCTCCTTTTTGCATGAGCTGGAACAAGTCAGCGGTATATGCAGAAAATGTCGTCAGGCCACCCAAAAATCCTACATTGATAATAAGTCGAAGCTCTTCAGAGATGTTAGCTGTTACTTGAAAAAAGGCGATAGATAGGCCCATCAAAAAACCTCCAAGAAGGTTGACCGTTAAAGCTCCGAAAGGCATCCCTGGAAATATAGCGATCACTCCAGCACCGATTAACCAACGGAGCCAGGCCCCGATAGCCGCCGAAAATCCTATAAGGAGAAAGTTAGCCATGGTTATATCTTGATAAAATGTTCACGGTAATACTTTAGCTCTTCAATAGACTCCATAATATCTGCCAACGCCTCATGCTTTCCAGCCTTCTTAAAGCCATCTATAATCTCCGGCTTCCAGCGCTTAGAGAGTTCTTTAAACACACTGACATCAAGGTTGCGGTAATGGAAGAACTTTTCTAGCTCTGGCATGTGCTTAGCCATAAATCTTCGGTCTTGGCATATGGAATTACCGCACATGGGGGACTTACTTTTTCCCACATATTTAGCCATAAACTCTAACAGCTGGCGTGTCACCGATTCTTCATTGTGCTTCGAGTTTTTTACCTTCTCTATCAATCCTGATTTTCCATGTGTCCCTTGATTCCATGCATCCATACGAGCTAGCACAGCATCTTCTTGGTGGACAACAAAAACTGGACTCTCGGCAATGATGGTTAAAAAAGGATCCGTTATAACTACAGCAATCTCAAGGACTTTATCGTTTTCTGGATCTAGACCGCTCATCTCCATATCCAACCAGATTAAGTTATTATTATTTTTTTCGTCCATCATGATTTCCATTAAGATTGTTTTATCGAGCCAGTTTTCCGCTCACCGACTTACTTTAATTGCAATTTTACTGCACAATACATACTTTTACACAGAACTATTATTAATGACAATCAATTACCAGTCTTTTTTTATCTTCCTCATCATCTTTGCCGCCGGTTTAGACTTTTGGCTTAATAAAAGACAGATAGATCATGTCTTAAAAAACAGACACAAGGTGCCTAATGATTTCGCCAAAACCATTAAACTCGCGGACCATAAAAAGGCAGCGGACTATACCGTAGCAAAAACACAATTTAGTTCATTTGGCTTAATACTATCAGCACTCATAACCTACTACCTCACTATCGGTGGTGGGATCAATGAAATCAACAAAGTAATGAGTGCCTTTGATGTTTCATCACTGCTTGGTGGATCATTGGTAGTTACAGCCCTTGCAGTCATTCTATCTATAGTTGAGATACCCAGTAATCTTTACAGCACTTATATCATTGAAGAGAAGTTTGGATTTAACAAAACTAAAGCTAAAACATTCGCTAGCGATGTTTTAATTGATTTGGCGACAACCGCCCTGGTGACGTTTGCTATTATGTATATTTCCCTCTGGATTATATCGACACTAGGGTCGTCCTGGTGGGTTTGGCTGTGGGTCTTTTTAAGTGCTGTGGTCATTATTATGTCGGCACTCGCACCAGCTCTTCAGCAATTAAAAAACAAATTCTATCCCCTGGAAGATAAAAAGCTAAAAACTAGCATCGAAAAGTTGCTTGTGAAGTGTGGTTTTGAATCAAAAGGCTTATTTATTATGAACGGCTCGCTTCGGAGCTCTCATGGTAACGCCTTCTTTGGTGGTTTCGGCAAGACTAAGCGTATTATATTTTTTGATACGCTTCTTGAAAAACTGACCCACAAGGAAATTGAGGCAGTTATTGCTCACGAGCTTGGCCACTTCAAGATGAATCACGTGAAGAAATTCATGGCCATTATGATAACTATTTTATTTGTCAGCCTTTATGTGCTTGGGGGCTTAAAGGATGATCCGCTTTTTTATGAGGTGTTAGGAGTCAACCAAATGACCGATGCCAATTTTCTCATGTTATTTAATTTTGTCTTGCTGAATTACCTCTTCTTTTTTATCAAACCTATGATGACCTACCTATCAAGAAAAAATGAGTATGAAGCTGATGCCTATGCCTGTATTTATACAAAGGGTTCTGACCTCAAGCAGTCACTAACCAAGCTCTATCGAGATAATGCCTCCACATTGACGCCTGACCCCCTCTATTCAGCATTTAACCACTCTCACCCCCCTGCTCTAATGCGTATCAAAGCGATCGATAGTCAGTAGCATGGAGATAACTACACGAATGGAATTTGACGCGGGTCATAGGATCCCCAACCATAAAAGCACATGCAGAAATTTACATGGTCACCGCTACGCTATTGAGGTAACTATATCTGGCGACATTATCAACCAAGAAAATGAGTCAGATTTTGGGATGGTGATGGACTTTAAAGACGCGAAGGATGTCATAAAGAGACTTATTGTAGAACCCTGGGACCACGCATTTATCGTCTTCGAAAAAGATCTAGAGGTTCTTGATTTCTTGAATAGCATGAAAGATCATAAAACTATAGTATTCCCTAAGGTACCCACCGCAGAAAATATGGCGCTTGTTGCATTTGATATCCTTAGTCAGGCCTTTTTAAAAGAATTTAAGGGCTTAATTAAGCCGATAAATGTTCGATTATATGAAACACCCAACAACTGGGCAGATGCCTCATAATATTAACTGGTTTTATTTTGGCTCATCAATTTTTGAAATCTTTGTACCCTCAAGAGACGCATTAACCATAAGTCCTTGGGGTGAAAAAATGAATGATATGACCGGGTCTTTTATATTCTCAGCGGTAAGATCTTCCCCCACCCCAAAATTTGCAATAGCCACACTGCCATCAGCCCCACCATCCCATCCTTTATTTTTTTGAAAATGAACCAAAGCATCTTTGCTCATAAAGATAAGTATCTCAGACCTTTTTTCTATCCCAAACTGAAAGCCAACTGACCCCGATATGTTGTTGTAATACTGAATATTTTGATTTTTAACACGCAAAGCTCCTTCACCATAAGAGCCACCAATAACCCAACCAGCTTTAACAATACTGGGGAATACTAGAATACCTTCCGCCTTGCTTGCTAGGGTTTTTGCTGCAGGAGAAAATTCAAAAAATTTTTGTAGCACCTCGTCAATTTGGGCATCAATTTCTGCCTTGGATGCTGCAATGCTTAGTTGTGAGAAGGATACAAGAAGAAGAAGAATCCACATACCTAATCGTAATCTCATGATAAAAGTCCTTAAATTTAATATAATAATAGATTACCCATTAATAAATAAGTTGGCAAATAACCATTTAACAGACACATGATATTTGGCAAAAAAACATGCTATAGGAAATGAATTAAATTTTTATTGGCGGAAGGAGAGGGATTCGAACCCTCGTTAGGGAGTTCACCCTAAACACGCTTTCCAGGCGTGCGCCTTAAACCACTCGGCCACCCTTCCGTGACGCAAATTATATATTAATTAACGATGATATTTTAATATTGGTTGACCAGATCCTTGAATTGTCATTTTAACCACATAATATAAAAATATATTGTTACTTAACTCTTATAGGTCATATATAAGAGTTATTTTTTTGTGTAAGCTTGATTTATATTTTATTTAGGATTAATGTATGGCTTTACTAATTTAAAAAATTACCTATAAAAACGCATATTCAGGAGGAAACATGGCTTTTACTACCTTACAGGACCTAGGAATTGATAGTCCCTACAAAAAAGAAAAATACGATAACTTCATAAATAATCAATGGGTTAAGCCGGTTGACGGCAAGTATTTTGAAAATATAACGCCAATCTCAGGCAAGCCTTTTTGTGAGGTAGCGCGATCTAATGAAAAAGACATTAATCTAGCCCTTGATGCTGCCCATGCGGCAAAAGATGCGTGGGGTAAAACGAGCACCACAGAGCGGGCAAACATTTTAATCAAAATAGCTGACAGGATGGAACAAAATCTTGAGACCATCGCATTAGCTGAAACGATTGACAACGGCAAGCCCATCCGCGAATGTATGGCGGCAGATATCCCATTAGCAATTGACCACTTCAGGTACTTTGCCGGGGCAGTAAGAGCGCAAGAAGGCTCTATTGGCGAAATTGATCATAACACCATGGCCTACCATTTCCATGAACCACTAGGTGTGGTTGGACAAATTATTCCGTGGAACTTCCCTATTCTCATGGCGGTATGGAAACTGGCTCCTGCACTTGCTGCAGGTAACTGTGTCGTACTTAAACCAGCAGAACAAACACCGGTTTCCATTATGGTGTTATTAGAAATCATTGGAGACCTCCTACCTCCTGGAACACTTAACGTGGTCAACGGTTTTGGTCTAGAAGCAGGTAAGCCGCTTGCAAGCTCCTCACGTATCGCTAAAATTGCATTCACGGGTGAGACAACCACCGGACGATTAATTATGCAGTACGCATCACAGAATATTATCCCAGTTACCCTTGAGTTAGGCGGCAAGTCACCTAACATCTTCTTTGAAGATGTGATGGACAAGGACGATGGCTTCTTTGATAAAGCATTAGAGGGTTTCACAATGTTTGCCTTAAACCAGGGTGAGGTGTGTACTTGTCCTTCTCGCGCACTGATACAAGAGTCTATTTATGACAGGTTTATGGAAAGAGCGTTAGAGAGAGTTAAGGCTATCAAACAAGGCAGTCCACTTGATGCATCTACTATGACTGGTGCTCAAGCATCCAGCGAACAAATGGAAAAAATCTTATCCTACATCAAGCTAGGGAAGGAAGAAGGTGCAGAGCTACTTATCGGCGGTAACAGGACAATTATGGAAGGTGAGCACGCTGATGGCTACTACATCGAACCGACTGTATTCAAGGGTCACAATAAGATGCGCATCTTTCAGGAAGAAATTTTTGGCCCTGTTGTCTCAGTAACAACCTTTAAAGACGAAGCAGAAGCATTGGAAATTGCAAACGATACCCTATACGGCTTAGGCTCAGGTGTCTGGACAAGAAATGGGAATACTGCCTTCAGAATGGGTAAAGGTATACAGGCTGGTCGTGTTTGGACTAATTGTTACCACGCCTACCCGGCTCATGCAGCGTTTGGAGGATATAAATCGTCCGGTATTGGCCGTGAGACCCATAAGATGATGTTAGATCATTACCAACAAACCAAGAACTTGTTAGTGAGCTACACCGAAACTAAACTTGGCTTCTTTTAGGCCGAATTGTTAAAGGAACATAGTTAAAGGCCAGGATTTATGCTTGGCCTTTATTTATTATGATTACCAGAATAGCTTCTACCGAATCAGCAGACCAACTCATTGATGAATTAATCAGTCAGCACGGCGAACTCATGTTCCATCAATCGGGTGGTTGTTGTGATGGAAGTGCGCCCATGTGTTACAACAAAGGTGAGTTCTATCTGGGTCAGGCGGACGTAGAAATCGGTGTGGTCAGAAATACGTCTTTTTATATGAGTGCGGAGCAATTTGCCTACTGGGAGCATACGCATATCACCTTGGATGCAATCAAAGGTACTGGAGGCCAGTTTTCATTAGAAAGGCCTACCGGACTTCGCTTCATTATTCGCTCTCGCCTCTATACTGACGACGAATGGGAATACCTAAAAGATCATCCAGTAAAAAATTGCGGTTAATTAGTTATGATGCGGTTTTATTGGGGTAAAATAATCAGTGGCGGGCCTCCTCGCATTGTTATTTAGCCAACCTGGTCAGATGCGGAAGCAAGCAGCCACAACTAATGATACAAGTGCCGGGGGTCTGGCTCGCCTTTATAACTAATTTGAAAATACAACATGTCATACCAAGTTCTAGCCCGTAAATGGCGCCCAAAATCATTTGACACCCTCATAGGACAAGAAAGTGCCGTCCAGGCAATCGCTAATGCGCTAGACCAAAATAGACTTCATCATGCCTATCTATTTAATGGTACCCGAGGTATTGGAAAGACGACGATAGCTAGGATTCTTGCCAAGTCGCTGAACTGTGAAAAAGGCATCTCATCCAAACCATGCCTAACCTGTTCGACCTGCCAAGAGATCGATGTCGGACGTTATGTGGATCTTATTGAGCTAGATGCTGCTTCTAATACCGGGGTCGATAACATGATCGACTTATTAGAAAATGCGCAATACGCCCCTTCATCCGGTCGCTTTAAAGTTTATATCATAGACGAAGTGCACATGCTCTCTAAAAGTGCATTCAATGCAATGCTCAAGACACTAGAGGAGCCCCCTGAGCATGTAAAGTTCATCCTTGCTACGACTGAGCCCCAAAAAGTTCCGATCACCGTATTGTCACGCTGCCTGCAATTTAATTTAAAACAGATGACGAGCGAAAATATCGCCAATCACTTAAGTGGCATCCTTACGGAAGAAAAAATTGCATCAGATGACAGCGCGATCCGAATTATTGCAAAAGCGGCCAACGGTAGTATGCGGGACGCACTATCCATACTTGACCAAGCTATTGCCTACTCTTCCGAGAAAATTAGTGCAGAAAAAGTCACGCAGATGCTGGGCACCATTGAAGATGGCATCCTGTTTGACATCATTAGGCATCTTATTGATAAAAATGGAAGGGGTCTGACGGAGATTGCCAGGGGGATGGATGAAAAGAATACGTCGTTTGATGATGCGCTTAACGGACTAGCTAAACTCATTCACGAGCTAACGGTTTGTAAAATTATTCCTGGCCAATATGATGATTCAAGTAAAAAAGCATTGTATAACGAATTTTCAGAGAAGCTCACTGGTGAGACATTACAACTTTTTTACCAGATAAGCATTAATGGAAGAAAAGATCTGCATTTAGCGCCCGATCCTGCTACCGGCTTTAGTATGACCCTTTTAAGAATGCTGGCCTTTTATCCATCAAGCACTTCAACTCATGACAAAGTGGATCATTCACCAAAACCTGCCATAAAAATACCTGAAAAAAAAAGTCTGATTCCTGATGCTACAGAAAAAAACATTGCTGCTAAGGCTATGCTTTCTAATACTCCTGATCAGGATCCAGTCAAGGCCAATCAGACTGTAAGTCGTAATTTTGATGGGAATTGGTCTTTGTTGGTAAGTCAATTAAAAACCGGGGTGGCAAAAACGCTCGCACAAGAATGCCAATTCTTGTCTTATAAAGACAGCACCTTCCATCTCTCACTAGACGAGAAGAAAACATACCTTTCTAAAAATGACTTTATACAAAAGCTAGAAGAGCAATTAATTAATCACTTCAATAAGAAACTTAAGCTAGAAATCACTATTGATAGTGTAAGCACGTCACCCGCTATAGAAAAAAGAACAGAAAAGGCGGCGTTATTGAAGCATGCTGAATCTGCTATCATGCAAGATAATTTTGTAAAAGAGTTGATTTCCGACTTTGACGCGGAGATTGTTCCATCAAGTATTGAACCCATTAAAAAGGAAAAATAATATGAGCAAAGGTGGTATGGGCAACCTAATGAAACAGGCACAGATGATGCAAGCGAATCTTCAAAAAGCGCAAGCTGAACTGGCATCCATTGATGTGCAAGGTTCTGCTAGTAACGGACTGGTAAAGATTGTTATGTCATGCAAGCACGAAGTAAAGAGTGTAGACATTGACCCATCTATACTTGAAGACAAAGAGATGTTGGAGGATATGCTTGTAGTCGCACTTAAAGATACCTTGCAAAAAATTGAGGTCACCACGTCGTCAAAAATGGGGGGTTTAGTTCCTCCAGGAATGAATCTCCCCTTCTAAAATGAAAGAAAGCGAAGTCCTTCAATCCTTAGTTGATGCATTAAAATGCTTACCAGGAGTTGGCCCTAAGTCAGCCTTACGGCTCGCCTATTATTTACTTCAGCGCAATCGAAAAGGGGCTAATATCCTCTCACAGTCGATTTCCAATGCCCTTGAACAACTGGGGCACTGTAAATTATGTAACGACTTTACTGAGCAAGAAGTATGTAATATTTGCAACTCCCAAAAAAGAGACCTCCATACTATATGTGTTGTGGAGATGCCCTCCGACTTAGTGATGATGGAACAAACACATTCCTACAAAGGAATGTACTTTGTGCTTATGGGTAGACTCTCCCCGCTCGATGGAATAGGCCCCAAAGAGATTCATCTGGATAGACTTATTGAGCGGATCAGAAATTCAGAGATTAAAGAAATAATCTTAGCCACCAATTTTACTGCTGAGGGTAATGCTACTGCCCAATATATCCAGGAACTTCTGAAGGGCACTGAAATAAAAATGACACGAATCGCAAGAGGGCTTCCTATGGGCGGAGAAATTGAATACATTGATAGCGGCACCCTAGCCCAGGCTATGGTGGAAAGAAGGCAACTTTAGGTAATAAGATTTATAAGGTCATGTGGTTGGTGAATAATCATATTAGCCTTCCAGTTTTCAATCTGGTCTGTTGTTTTTAGGTATCCATAGCAAGCCAAGACAGAGTACATCCCAGCTGCATTAGCAGACACGATATCGCGCTCTCCGTCACCAACGTAGATAACTTCATTTGCACTAACGCCTAGAATACGCTTCGCCTCATGAAGTAAGTCTGGAGCGGGTTTTGGACTGAATCCATCATCACCACAAAGCAACACATCTATCGAATCGAACTTATAATGCTTGAGAATACTTTCAGTTAAAGATCGGGGTTTATTAGTGACAATACCCCAGCTCATCTCTTTATTAGCGATAAAATCTATTAATTCTTGCACACCATCAAACAAGATAGGGTTATTTAAAATATTTTCTCGGTAGTGATTAAGAAATTCTTGAGCCAGCGTAGAAAAGCCCTCCTCCTGCTCTTCGAAACGCATATTAAGGAAAGCCCTAACTCCATCTGAGGCAATAGCACGACCTTCTTCGAAACTAATAGGCTTCTTGCCATACAAACTATAGATATAGTTTGCTGTGCTAATAAGGTCATGAGCTGTATCAGCAAATGTGCCGTCAAAATCAAATAAAACTGCCTTATGCAAATTTAAAATCCAGCCTCGACAAGGTAATTAACAGAACAATCTTTGGTGAGAGAGTATTTTTTTGTCAGTGGGTTGTAGGTCATCCCAATGATATCGTGAAACTGCAAACTGACCTCAGAGCTCCAGGTGCGTAACTCAGCTGGGGTAATAAATTTCTCATAGGTATGCGTCCCTTTTGGAAGCAATTTTAATATGTATTCAGCTCCCACTATGGCAAACAAAAAAGACTTAGGATTACGATTTAACGTAGAAAAGAAAATCTTGCCATCGGGCTTGAGAAGTTGCGAACAAGTCTTAATGATGGAGGATGGATCGGGGACATGCTCTAGCATTTCTAAGCAAGTTATTACGTCAAATTTTTCTTTATTTTTTTTAAAAAAATCTTCTATATTCATATGTTTATATGAAATATTTAATTTTGATTGTTTGTTATGTAGTTCAGCTATTTTAATGACTTTTTCACCCTGATCGATGCCTGTCACCGTCGCCCCCTCTTGCGCCAATGCTTCAGCTAAAATACCTCCACCACAGCCGACATCAAGAACCGATTTACCCTCTAAATTGACTTTAGATTTGATGAAATTTATCCTTAATGGATTGATCTCATGCAGAGGTTTAAATTCACTACTTGGGTCCCACCATTTATGGGCCAGCGCATTAAATTTGTTGACTTCTGTATGGTCTATATTCTCTTTATTTTTGTTTGCCATATTTTTGTTCTTTGTAAAATATCTTCTTCATCTAAACAGACAAGCTGCCCCTGCTTTAGTTTGGTATTTCCATCAATCCATACATATTCAATCGAGGACCGATCGGCACTATACATGAAGCTACTTAACGGCTCATAACATGGCTGAGATTCTATTGTATCAAGGTTAATTGCAATCATGTCAGCACGCTTTCCTTTACTTATAGAGCCTGTTAGCTCGTCAAGTCCCAAGGCTTTCGCACCGTTGATGGTCGCCATCCTGATTAATTCAGCAGGCTTTAAGAATTCACTTCTCATATTAAGGCCCTTGCTGACAAGGCCTAGCGCCCTCATCTCTCTCATCATATCTAATGCATTATTGCTAGCGGAACTGTCAGTGCCTAACGCCACATTGATACCTCGCTGGAGTAGTTGGTTGATATCTGGAATACCGCTACCTAGTTTCATATTAGATGAGATATTACATATAGCAGAAACTCCATTAACCGATAAGAGCTTAGCATCCGCCTCACTTACATGAACGCAGTGAGCTGCCATTAATTTAGGCCCTAATACACCCAAATCTTGCATACGCTGTATGGGGGTTATTCCAAATGCTTTTATACTATCCTCAACCTCACTGCGCGTCTCGTGAAGATGCATATGAATGCCTAAGTCCAGTTGTTCTGCGTAGGTATTGATTAGTTCAAAGGTTTTGTTCGATATGGTGTAGGGCGCATGAGGTGCCAAACATGTAGTGATGAGTTTATGGTCTCTCCATTGATCTCTAAAAGCAAAGCCTTTTGTGAGGTAGTCTTCCGGATCATTTGCATAATTGGTAGGGAAATCTAACACGCCAAGGCCTATATTTGCCCTTATACCTACCTTACTAACAACCTCTGCCGTAGCCTCTGGGAAAAAATACATATCATTAAAAGTTGTGGTGCCTCCTTTAATCATTTCTGCTATAGCAAGTGTTGAGCCATCTTTTACGAAATCAAAGCTCACATGTTGATTCTCAGCGGGCCAAATATGATCATTAAGCCAGGTATTCAGAGGTAGGTCATCAGCGTACCCCTTTAAGAGTGACATAGCGCTGTGGCTATGCGCATTAATGAATCCCGGAAGAATTAGGTGATTGCTTAACTGGTATGCTTCTGAAGCTTCGTATAGCTGAAACACATCGCTTGTAGGTACAACATCGTGAATCGCGCCCCCACTTACAACAATAGAGTGATCTTTTAATACCTCATCACCCTCCTCAGCAAGAAAAATCCAGCTAGGGGAAATAATCTTTTCTACTTTCTCCATAAGATGCAATTAAAGCTAGTGATAGCTATGCTACCTCAAATGGATGGTGGAGCATGATGGTCTCATCTCTCTCAGGTCCAGTA
The DNA here is from genome assembly GCA_002384685.1 of Methylophilales bacterium UBA4017. Taxonomy (GTDB): domain Bacteria; phylum Pseudomonadota; class Gammaproteobacteria; order Burkholderiales; family Methylophilaceae; genus BACL14. Next base: position 65,941 of record DGAZ01000010.1, read on the forward strand.
GAAATAATATGGAGTGGTACCCCACATAGCTCCTCTAACTTCAACAAATAATTTTTTGCATTTTCCGGCAACTGATCCCATTGATTTGTTCCGAATGTAGTTTCTTTCCAGCCAGGCATCTCAATCAGTATAGGCTTACAATCGTCTACCTGATCTGCACCAAGGGGTAGTAATTCGTATTTTGTTCCATTTGAGTCGTATCCAATACAGATATACAGGGTGTCAATTCCGTCCAATACGTCAAGCTTGGTAATACAAAGTCCTGAAAGGCCGTTAATCATTGCTGATCTTTTAAGCGCTGCTGCATCAAACCAGCCACACCGTCTTTTACGCTGGGTAACGGTTCCAAACTCTTTTCCTTTGTGGGACATTTGAAACCCCGGACTAAGCTGGTCATCTATATCGAGCTCACTAGGAAAGGGGCCTCCTCCTACTCTGGTTGTATAAGCCTTAGTAATGCCAAGTATGTAATTAAGCATATTAGGTCCCACCCCACTACCGGCTGATGCTTGCCCTGCCACACAGTTGGATGAAGTCACATACGGATAGGTACCATGGTCGATATCGAGTAGTGCTCCTTGAGCGCCCTCAAAAAGTATTCCTTTTCCCGCATCGTTTAGGGCATGCAGCCGTGCCGACACATCAACAATGAATGGCTTGATGAATTCTGCTTGAGAGACAATTTCCAACCATTGATCTTCAAAGTTTACCGGATCCGTATCAAAGTACTTGGTAAGAACGAAATTATGGTACTCGAGTAAATCCCTTAATTTATCTTTTAGTGTATCGAGGTTAAGCAAATCATAGACCTTGATTGCACGTCTCGACACCTTGTCTTCATAGGCTGGTCCTATACCTTTTCCTGTAGTGCCGATCTTTTTATCACTGGCTCTTTTTGCTTCTCTTGCCTGATCGAGCTTAACGTGACAGTCAAGAATTAAGGGGCATCCAGGACTAACAAATAATCGATTCCTCACTTCTATTCCATCATTCTCCAGCATGGCAATTTCTTTTTGCAGGTGCTTGATATCTAGCACCACACCATTACCAATGAAACATTGAATATTATCTCTAATAATTCCTGACGGCACTAAGTTGAGTTTAAATTCTTTTTGGTCGTCACCTTGACCAATTACCAAGGTGTGTCCTGCGTTATGCCCACCCTGAAAACGGACCACTGAGTCTGCATGATCTGTCAACCAGTCGACAATCTTGCCTTTACCTTCGTCACCCCACTGGGTGCCAATTACCACAACATTTTTTTGCATTGTATTCTTTTTCTAAGTTTATAAATGGTTAACCAAATACCTTAAGTCAAGCGAAAAACCGGTAGCTGGACGTTTGAGGCCTAAAGATTCATTCAAGTTGTCGTAGCGGCCACCCTGAGCAATGACTGAAGTGAATCCTTCGGCATAAGCTGAAAATACTAGCCCGCTATGATATTGATAGCCCGTGATATCAGAAAAATCAAAAGTCACTTTTGCCCCCGATTCATTTGCTTCCAAAACAACATCTTCTAATTTTTTCACAGCATCCACGATAGCTGCATTGTTTGGATCTAATGCCAACAAACCCTTAATCACCGATGAGTCACCATATAGATTGAATAGTGCGAGCAACTGATCTGCGTACTTATTCTTGCCTAACCGACTGAGTAATGAGCTCGCAGAAGACCTATCTTTAACAATCATTGCTTGTAGAAGCTCATCTTTTTCATGAGCATGAAGATCAATGTGTTGGATAATAGACTGAAAAATTGAAAGATCATTGATATCAATAGTTACTGCTTTAATGCCCAAAAGATGTAATGACTTTATTAGTATGGTTAAGACTTCTAAATCAGCTGATAGCGAGGCACTTCCAAAATACTCTAAGCCTACCTGAAATAACTCTCTTGAATGACCTTGTGAAGATTTGGTGCGAAGTACTGGGCCTGCGTAACACAGCTTATTTTCTTTATCAGATCCCTGAATTAAATATGCATCCACTCGTGATGCTTGGGTAGTTAAGTCCGAGCTTATCCCCATCATGTGCCCAGAAAGCTGATCAACCACTTTATAAGTATCAATATCGAGGTCTTTACCATGGGCTTTTAATGATTCGTCATACTCTAGAAGTGACGGCATAATGTATTGATAGCCGTGGCTGTCAAACAGGTCGATAAGGTTTCTTCTGAATGTTTCTAGCTTTTTCGCTTTGCTGGGGAGTAAATCTTCAAGATTGCTTGGGAGTCGCCATTGAGACATAACAAATTAGTTCGCTATTAAAATTAACATTATGCCTAAAAGTACAGAAAAAAACCCAAAAAAACGTATTTGGCCGTTATTAAATTCCGTTACTTTTTTAAATGTTTCCTTCCATAAGGAAGGAAACATAAGAGGAAGGATACCTTCCAATAAAAAAAATAGGCCAATCGCTATGAGCAATACTTCAGACAATTATTTTTTTTCAGGCCCACGTAGGTATTTAAAGAAATCAGAGCTAGCATCTAATACCATAATGTCATCTTTGCCACTAAAGCTTTTTCTATAGGCTTCAAGGCTTCGGTAAAAGTCATAAAACTCTTTATTTTTTGAAAAAGCATCTGCATAGATACGTGATGCTTTAGCATCGCCTTGCCCTTTTATCTTTTGCGCATCTTTGTAGGCACCGGTAATAATAATATCTCGCTGTTTTTCCGCATCGGCCCGTATCTTCTCTGACTCAGCAAAACCTTCCGACCTTAGTTGATTAGCAACAGACTTTCTTTCAGCATCCATTCTCTGGTAAACCGACTCACTCACCTCTTGAGGAAGATCAACCCTTCTAAGCCGCACATCCAAAATTTCCACTCCAATTTGTCGCGAATCTCTGTCTGCACGCTCTCTGAGAATATCCATAATCTCCGAACGCTCACCAGAAATCACTTCTAGGATAGTTCGCTTACCAAACTCAGCCCGTAATCCATCATTAACTGTCTGGTTTAATCGTCGCTCTGCTTGCCTTTCATCTCCATTTACTGACACATAATACTTTGCTGGATCGACAATTCTCCACTTGATGTAGGAGTCAACTAACACGTTCTTTTTTTCACTCGTAATAAAGCGGTCCGGGTTGCTTGAATCATAAGTTAATATTCTCTTGTCAAAGAACTTTACGTTATCTACAAGTGGAGCCTTAATATAAAGTCCAGGTTCTTGCTTGACGGATACGATCTCACCTAACCGAAAGACTAAGGCATGCTCTCTTTGGTCAACCGTAAATGTAGACAGTGATAGCACTACTAATAAAAGTATTATTACAACCAAAATACGGGGTATTTGTCTCATGATTTTACCTTCCATCCCTTTCTCGCGCTCTTAAGGCGCTACGTGATCGATCTGTGATTGAGTTGATTACATCTGAGGCAGAAACATTAGCATTAGACTCGTTGGAAGCCTTGCTTAGATCCAATCCAGAGGTTTTTCCAGTATTTGATTGTTGGATAATCTTATCAAGTGGCAGGTATAAAAGGCTGTTTGATTCTTTCTGATCAACAATTACCTTCGATACAGACGACATAATCCCCTCTTGAGCCTCTAAGAAAAGCCTTGTTCGTGTCACTTCTGGAGCGCGGTTATATTCCGTAAGGATCTGATCAAAACGGCTGGCATTACCCGAGGCCTCATTCTCAATAGAAACTCGGTAACCGTTGGCTTCAGCTATGAGCCTAGAAGCAGTTCCTGATGCTTTGGGGATAATATCATTAGCGTATGCCTGACCTTCATTAATTTGCCTTTCCAGATCTTGCTTAGCCTTTACTGCATCGTCAAATGCGGCCTGAACCTGCTGAGGTGGTTGGGCATTTTGCATGGTAACACTAGTAATATTAATACCCGTTGCATAGCGGTCGAGAATATCTTGCATTAATGCTTTCGTACCGATAACAATCTCCTCTCGCCCTTCATACAACACAAAATCCATCTCACTTTTTCCTACAACTTCTCTGATTGCTGTCTCAGCAGCACCTCTAACTGATTTCTCAGCCGAGCGATTGTTGAACAAAAAATCTTTTACTGACTTTAGGTTGTATTGCACAGCAAATTGGAGGTCAATGATGTTCTCATCACCGGTAAGCATCAATGATTCCCTTAACTCATTAGTTACGGTTCCTGTTGCTCCTGATGATCGGTATCCCACTTCAATGGTTCTCACTTGCTCAAGGTTCACTGTCTCTACCGTTTCAATCGGGTACGGTATGTGCCATCTTGGTCCTGGTAAGGTGACTTCGGTATTTTCACCAAATCTCAGCACCACACCTCGTTGACCTTGGTCTACGATATAAAATCCTGAAGCCATCCACACTAAAAGCACGATAATTAATATGGGTCCTATGGGCAAAGGGTCGCTTGGTTTGATGCTTTGAGGATTATTAAAATTTCCTCCACCCTTCTTTGCTGTTCCAGTGAACATTCGATCGACTTTATTTTTTAGGTCCTTGAACAATTCATCTAAATCGGGTGGTCCATCTTGCCCGGCAGCCAGAGGCTTTCTATTTAATCTTAATAAACTTCTAAGCATATTGTTTTTTTCTCTCATTCGTTAGGTTTTCATCGTATTCGACTAATGCCTGCTTTAAAAATTCAATTCCATTTCCAGTTTTTGCAGACAATTGAATCCTTGAAATAGTACCATACTCGTCTCGGTCAAACATGGCTTTCAACGGAATTTTATCAATCTGATTGAGCACAAGTATCTGCGGTAAGTCATTCGCCTTAATTTCTTTTAAAATTTTGTCTACCTCGACTATTTGCTCTGCTTTATTATTGTTGCTCATATCTACCAAATGAATCAAGAGGTCTGAGTCAGTAGCCTCCTCCAATGTCGATTTAAATGCTTCAACTAGCGTGGTTGGAAGATTCTTTATAAAGCCAACGGTGTCAGAAATCACAATCTTGTGGTTGGGTTCAATAAATAGCTTTCTTGAGGTCGTATCTAGGGTAGCAAACAACTTATCTTCTGCAAGAATTTTTTCATGCGTTAGTGTATTGAATAAGGTTGATTTACCTGCGTTGGTATAGCCAACAATCGATACTGATAATACATTTGACCTTCTTCTGGCTCGCCTTTGCATGCCTCTTTGTTTGTCTAATTTTTTTAATTTTTCTTTTAACTGCTTAATTCTAATGCCAAGCATACGTTTATCCAGTTCGATTTGCTTTTCTCCTGGCCCGCTTCTTACGCCTATACCACCCTTCTGCCTCTCTAAGTGACTCCATCCCTTTGTAAGCCGGGAAGCTAGGTGGGCAAGGTGGGCTAATTCTACTTGTAACTTACCCTCATAACTTTTGGCTCGCTGGGAAAAAATATAGAGAATCAGTGCCGTGCGATCATATACGCGTAGACCTGTCAGCTTTTCAATATTTCTCTCTTGCGATGGCGTTAATTCATGATTAAAAACAATGGTAGAGGCTTCGGTTACTTCTTTTAGGGTTACTAATTCTTGAGCTTTTCCTGAGCCTATAAAATACTTCGCGTCGGGTTGATTCTTTTTGCTTTCAATAATATCCGCGACTTCAAAGCCTGCGCTCAACACTAGCTGGGTTAATTCGTTCGTATCTTCTTCGTGATTAATATTATTGAAGTTAATATTAACTAAAATGGCTTTTTCGCCAACCTCAGGTCTGTCAAACATTAATGGCTTTTATAGTCCTTTTAAGGTGATTTTTTGGGATGGAACAATCGTCGAAATGGCATGCTTATAAATAAGCTGTGGAGCTGTACCATTTAATACGATGACGTATTGATCGTAGGATTCGATATGGCCTTGAAGCTTAATGCCGTTCAACAAATAAATAGATACAGCAATATTTTCCGCGCTAACTTGATCTAAGAAAGTATCTTGTAAATGTGCACTTTTAGTTGTCATAGTTTCTCTTAAAGTCTTGCCATCGCTGATGAACTGTATCTCTTCCCATAATTGTTATTATACTCCCAACACTGGGGGTGTGATCAGTTCCAGCCAAAATAGTTCGAAGGGGCATAGCAATTACAGGAAACTTAATACCTTCTTCTTTAACGAAATCTTTGAGGTACTGATTAACGGCCTCATCATTCCAGGCTGTATCACTTAGTCCCTGTATACATTTTTCCACCACCCGCATCGCATCATCGTTAATGTATTTCTCTAATAATTCTTGACTAATGGAGGGTGACGAAAAAAAATAACGGGTACTCTCCGTAATCTCATTTAACGACTTGGCTCTGTCTCGGTAGAGTATAACCGCGCTTTTAAAGAGATCCATGTCATAGCTATGGGGTGGATTAAGGAGCCTCGTTAAATCTTCAACATCCATTGCCTTAATGTAATGGTTATTTAACCAGTCTAACTTTTCATCATTAAACTGAGCCGCTGACGACGTCACATGATCAAAGTCAAATAAAGAGCAAAATTCTTCCATGCTGAAAATTTCGTCATCACCATGACTCCATCCCAATCTCGCAAGATAGTTTTTTACCGCTTCAGGAACATAACCCATATCCCTGTAATGAGTAACGCTCACTGCCCCATGCCGCTTCGATAATTTCTGCCCGTCACCACCTAAAATCATAGACAGGTGCCCATATTCTGGGATAGGGGCTTTAAGGGCGTGAAGGATATTTATTTGCCTAGGAGTGTTATTGATATGATCATCTCCACGAATAACATGGCTAATGTTCATATCCCAATCATCCACAACCACACAAAAATTATAGGTAGGAGAGCCGTCGGAGCGAGCAATAATAAAATCATCTAGCTCTTGGTTTTGTATCGTAATTTCGCCTTTGACTAAATCGTTCCATGAAATAGAACCTTCGATCGGATTTTTAAATCGAATAACTGGCTGGGTATGCTCAGGAATGCTGGGTAATGTTTTATTTTTCTCCGGACGCCACCTTCCATCATACTTAGGTTTTTTGCCTACCCTCATCTGCTCTTCTCTTATCACATCTAATTCTTCTTTTGAGGAGTAACAGTAATAAGCCTGGCCATCCTTCAACATCTGATTAATCACTTCGGTGTATCGTTCAAAGTGCTGAGTTTGAAAATATATAGGGCCATCATGATCTAAGCCGAGCCATTTCATGCCATCTTTGATAGCTTCAATAGCCTCTGGCGTTGATCTCTCAAGATCGGTATCTTCAACTCTCAGAATGAATTTACCTTGATGTTTCTTTGCGTATGCCCATGAAAATAAAGCTGTTCTGGCTCCGCCTATATGAAGATAGCCCGTGGGGCTTGGTGCAAATCGAGTGATGACTTCTTTCACGTATTCTATATCCTTTGTTTAAATAGGCCCTGCATACAAATCGTATTCTTCCGAACGCTTGATTTTAACATCCAACATATCTCCCACCTCTAAACCTTCTGGATTTTCTAAGAATATGTTGCCATCAATTTCTGGCGCGTTGGCATGAGACCTTGCTTTTGCAAACTCGGCACCCACTTCATCAACTAACACGGTTTGTACGGAGCCAATCTTATTGGATAGCTTTTTTTTGCTGATGGCATTTTGAACCGACATAAACCTTTTGTATCGGTCTTGTTTAACGTCTTCAGTAATTTGTTTATCTAACAGGTTAGCGGTTGCCCCATCCACATCGGAATAGGTGAAACAACCCACTCGATCCAGCTGTGCTAACTGAAGAAAATCTAAGAGATCTTCGAATTGCTCTTCTGTTTCACCTGGAAAACCCACAATAAATGTACTTCTTATGGTCAATTCCGGGCATATGGTCCGCCATCCATTGATCCTTTCAAGGTTATTTTCCGCGTTTGCTGGCCGCTTCATGGATTTTAATATTGCAGGATTAGCATGCTGAAAAGGGACATCTATGTAAGGTAGTATTAATCCCGATGCCATCAACTCGATTAGGCGATCTACATTGGGATAAGGGTAAACGTAATGGAATCTCACCCATACTCCTAACTCACTAAGGCTTTTAGCCAAATTAAAAAGATCAGTTTTTATGGGCCGTCCATTCCAAAAACCCGGACGGTATTTAACATCAACACCATAGGCGCTAGTATCTTGAGAGATAATAATTAACTCCGAAACACCTGACTTCACAAGATTTTCCGCTTCTTGCATGATGTCGCCTATCGGTCGGCTTACCAATTTTCCTCGCATAGAGGGAATAATGCAAAATGTGCACTTATGATTACAGCCTTCAGAGATCTTTATGTACGCATAATGTTTTGGTGTTAAGCGAATGCCTTGCGG
>DGAZ01000023.1 GCA_002384685.1 Methylophilales bacterium UBA4017
CCCACTTAACCGATTCCATGATGTTTGATTTACCGCAACCATTTGGCCCGACAATACCGGCTAATTGCCCATCAAGCTTTATCGTTGTTGGGTCAACAAAGGTTTTAAATCCTGCGAGTTTTATTTGTCTAAGTTTCAATATGTAAATTTATGTATTATTTTAGGAAAGTGTTTATTCAAAGCAGTATAATATTTTTCTTTTCAAATTATTAGATTATAGGATAAATATGAGTGACCAGTCATTAGGCGGTAAACCCACAGCTCAACCCACCAAGCACTTAGAGGTTTTTGATAATCCTAACAAAAGCAGGGACTTTCATATCCACATGCAAATACCAGAATTTACCTGTCTTTGCCCTAAAACTGGGCAACCTGACTTTGCAACACTCTACCTAGATTATATCCCCGATGAACGCTGTGTGGAACTAAAAAGTCTTAAACTTTACATATGGTCATTTAGGGACGAAGGCTGCTTCCATGAAGCAGTTACCAACAGTATTTTAGATGATTTGGTGGCGGCAACGAATCCAAGATACATGAAGCTTACCGCTAAGTTTTTTGTTAGGGGTGGTGTCTTTACTAACGTTGTAGCAGAGCATAGAAAAAATGGCTGGAAACCCCAGGAACGAATAGATTTAAACCAGTTTCCAATGGACTCGAATACGCGAGGCTAAGATAACTTACTTATTGACATAAGCCTTATAGATAATTAATATCAGCATCTCTTGTGGGGGTATAGCTCAGCTGGGAGAGCATCTGGATGGCATTCAGAGGGTCAGCGGTTCGATCCCGCTTACCTCCACCAATTCTTTGATCAAATAGGCCTTAGATTGTCCGTTTATTATTCTTTAATAAATCGTAAAGTCATTCGATCCGACTCACCAATTGATATAATATCTGCCTTATTATCATCTTCAACCCCCCTTAAGCTGGGTAGCAAATTCCATACACCCTTTGGGTGATCAGCAGTATCTTTAGGATTTGCATTGATTTCGGATTTAGCATCAAGCTTGAATCCGGCATCTGTTGCCATCTGAATAACATATTCTTCTGTCATATAACCACTTTCAATTTGTTTATCTAAGGGCGTTCCTACCTTTGCTCTGTGCTCTACTACTCCAAGAACTCCTCCAGACTTAAGGGCTTTTGCAAAACCAGCAAACATCGCTTCAGCTGATCCTGCTTTCGCCCAATTATGAACGTTTCTAAATGTAAGAACCATATCAACAGGGCCATTCGGAGAAAATTCAGGTTGTTTTGGGTTAAAATGAATCCAACGGAGTTGGTCGTAAATATCAGGATTTTTTCCCATCTTTTCTTTAAATGCTCGTTCTAATTTAACAAAGTAAGGATTTATTTTTTCATGCAGTTCTAGGGAGGTATAAGAGTACTGCCCTTTATTACGCATCAGGGGAGCTAAAATCTCTGTATACCAACCATATCCTGGAGTAATTTCAACAACAGACTGTTCTGGATTCAGGCCAAAAAAGAGTAATGTTTCTTTTGGATGGCGATATTTATCACGCTCAACATAAGAAGGCGTTCTATGTTCAGCCTCTAGGGCTTTATCAATAAGCTGACTAGTATCTGAATTACCACAACCAAGTAATATTGTTAAAAAGAATAAAATAGAAAAAAGTTTATATAATTTATTATTTGTCATGTTTATGTAAATAAGAATTTGAGGGTTAAAGTAAAATAATCAAATATGATTCTAAAAAATATATTAATGAATTACCAATCAAAAACAAGGCTTTTTATTAAATGAAGACATACAAAATTTCTGAGCATTGGCTTTCTCTATTATTTATATTATTTTATTCTGGAAGTATTTTCCCCAATGAATTAATTCAATCCGAGGGGGCAGTTGTAACTTCGAATGCTCTGGCAACTGAAGCAGGAGAAAAAATTTTAGCTGAAGGTGGTAACGCCTACGATGCTGCTACAACAATTAGTGCGATGCTTTCTGTTGTAGAGCCATTTGCGTCAGGCCTTGGAGGGGGTGCATTCTGGTTAATATATGATGCGAAAAGTAAAAAATATACGATGCTAGATGCCAGAGAGACTGCTCCACTGCAATCTTATAAAAATATGTATCTAGATGAAAATGAGAACGTTATAAAAAATATGTCTACGCTTGGACCATTGTCTGCAGGAATACCAGGCATCCCTGCGGTATTAAGCTACGTCAATGATAAATATGGTTCAAAAAAATTAAGTACCCTTTTAGCTCCTGCCTATAAGGCAGCGATTAATGGATTTCCTGTAAATGAAAGATATTTAAAAGGTGCAAAATATAAAAAGAAATGGCTGAAAAAATATAAAGAAACGGAAGCAATTTTTTTACATAAAGGCGAAGTGCCAAAAAAAGGATGGATCTTAAAACAAACTGATCTAGCAAGGACGATTAAAAAATTAATGAAGGATGGCCACAGAAGTTTTTACACAGGAAGCTTTGCTAAAAAAATGGTTGAATCTGTTCAAAATCATGGCGGTATTTGGAGCGAAGAAGATTTAAATAGATATAAAGTTCTTGAGCGAGAACCAGTTCGATCTACCTACAAAGGTATTTCAATTATCGCTCCTGGACTCCCATCCTCAGGAGGCTTAGTTCTTTCCAATGCCCTAAATATATTAGCAGGATATGAATTGGATAAACTTAGTCCTACCACCCAAAAACATTTAATTATTGAGTCTCTAAGGCGAGCGTATTATGAAAGAGCTTTAAAAATGGGAGACCCAGATTTTATGGATAATACCCTTGAATATCTTTTAACTCCTAGTTATGCAGCAAAACAAAGAGAAAATCTTAATATTAATTATGCAACAGATAATCAAACTCTCGAGTTTGCTGACCCTCCATACCAGGGGCAAGGTAACGATACAACGCATTTTGCAGTAATCGATAAATTTGGTAATCGTGTTGCAGTTACTCAATCTATCAACTTTTGGTTTGGGTCTGCTTTTGTTCCCAAAGGGAGCGGTGTTTTGTTGAATAATGAAATGGATGATTTTTCTATCAAGCCTGGAGCTGAGAATGGTTATGGATTAATTGGATATGACGCTAATGCAGTGGAGCCTAGAAAAAGGATGTTATCCAGTATGACACCAACTTTTCTTGAATCAGATCGAGGCTTCGTAATTTTAGGAACCCCCGGGGGCTCAAGGATTATAAGTATGATTCTCCTTGCAACATTAGAATGGGTAAATGGAGGAGATGCTAAGTCTATGGTCTCTTTGCCAAGATTTCATCATCAATATCATCCAGATTATGTTCTCTATGAGGAAGAAGCATTTATATCGAGCGAGATCGATGAATTGGAAAGTATGGGACATATATTTAAAAAATCAAATAGGCAGTTTGGTAATATGCAAATAATTTCTTGGGATCAAGAAAATAATAAAATTGAAGTTGCCTCTGACCCAAGGGGAAAAGAAAAAAGCCGTGAAGAAGTATATTGATAAATGTCTTATAGCTTTTTATAAGGCTTTACATAGAGGTTTATAGAGCAACTAAGCTTACCTCTACCAACTACCTAAAAAGAATAGTTTTTATTGGGAGTAACGCAGCACGTCAAAGGGATATCATGTTCGTTTGTATCTTCTATGAGCTCGCAAGGCTTAAAAAGGCTGATGCCAATTTTTTTTACATCCTTATGTAAAGAAGCAAAAAAACGATCGTAAAAACCTTTTCCATAGCCCACTCGATAGCCTTTCAGATCAAAGGCTAAAAGTGGCGTAATTACTAGATCAATCTTATCGTTTTCTATCCAAATTGGATTAATTGGTTCGGTAATATTGTATTTAGCTTGTTTGGTTATGGTATCTGGACTGAATGCTGCATTTCTCATTGTCCCCTCTTTAAAATTACTCACAGGGATAACAACCTTTATATTATTTTTCCAACAATACTGAACGATTGGTAAAGTATTAATTTCATCCTTTGTATGGATTGGTAAAAAGCAATGGATAAATTTAAGCTCATATTTTTTTATAAGCTCGATTGTATTTTGAATGAGAAGTGATGAATTTTCTTCAAATTCTGATGAAGATAGATCTTGACGCTTTTTCAAATATATTTTCCTTGCGGTATCTTTTTTCAAAATAATATAGGAAAGAGAGGGTAACAAGTCAGATTGTATAAATTTATTATCATCCCTTATCACCCTCTATATCAACTTCCTCAAATTAAATATTTCTTATTTTAGTTGATCCTTACCCGGAGCATAAGTTTCTGCTGCTCCTGGGAATGCTCCTGAATGCACATCTGCTGCGAACTGATTTACAGCATCCTTGATAAGTTCGGCTCCATTCATGTATGTTCTTACGAATTTAGGCTTGAAGTCTGTAGAAAATCCTAGCATATCTTGAAGAACCAGTGCTTGCCCATCTACGTCCAGTCCTGCTCCGACACCGACTACTGGGATAGAAACTGCGTCTCTAACCGCGGCACCTACGTGCTGTGGAACAGCTTCTAAAACGATTGCGATACATCCAAGCTTATCAAGTTTTTTAGCTTCCTCAATAAGCCTAAGCTCACTTTCTACAGTTTTTCCTTGGGCTTTAAATCCACCGATTGCATTGTGGTGAGATGGTGTAAGGCCAATGTGTCCGATTGTGGGAATACCTGATCGAGAAAGATGAGCGTAGAGCTCTTCGTTTCCATCAAGACCTTCTATCTTAAGTGCATTTGCTCCAGCCTTGATTAGGATTTCAACGTTATCCATTGTCTCTTTCATCCCTTTTGAATTACTCATGAAAGGCATAGCAGCAATAAGGAATTTGTCTTTTGCTCCTTTTTTTACTGCCCTGGTGTGCATCGCAATAGTTTCCACATCAGAACTCATTGTATTTTCATGCCCATGCATCACCATAGACGAACAATCACCAATTAAAATACCGTTTACGTCTGTTTCACTAAGAATTTTTGCGCTCCAGTAGTCGTAAGAAGTAACAACTATAATTTTCTTTCCTTCTGCTTTTAACTGTTTGAAATTTTCTAATACGCTCATGATCTTTTCCTTTAATTATTAAATTTATGGTGACGATTAACCATGAGCAACTCAACATATTTAAA
>DGAZ01000003.1:0-8960 GCA_002384685.1 Methylophilales bacterium UBA4017
ATTAAAGAGGTTTATGCGGGCGATATTGCTGCAGCGGTAGGATTAAAAGATGTAACCACAGGTGACACTTTATGTACTGAGAAAAATGCAGTTATTTTAGAGCGTATGATATTCCCTGAGCCAGTTATCCATGTGGCCGTAGAGCCAAAAACAAAAGCTGACCAAGAGAAAATGGGTATTGCGCTTGGAAGACTGGCTCAAGAAGATCCTTCATTTAGGGTTAAAACAGACGTGGAAACTAACCAGACTATTATTTCAGGAATGGGTGAGCTTCATCTAGAGATTCTGGTAGATAGAATGAAAAGAGAGTTTGCTGTAGAAGCCAATATTGGCTCCCCACAAGTGGCATACAGGGAAGCAATTAAGAAATCAGTGGAGCAAGAGGGTAAATTTGTTAAACAATCAGGTGGTAAAGGTCAGTATGGACACGTTAATCTGAGAATTGAACCCAATGAACAGGGTAAGGGATACGAATTCGTAGATGCAATTAAAGGTGGTTCAGTACCAAGAGAATTCATACCAGCAGTTGATAAAGGCCTCAAAGAAACGATCAAAGCAGGAGTCCTTGCAGGATATCCAATTGAAGATGTTAAGGTGACCCTTTATGATGGTTCTTACCATGATGTTGACTCTAACGAAAATGCGTTTAAAATGGCGGCTTCATTTGCTTTCAAGGACGGTTGTAGAAAAGCGGACCCAGTGCTACTTGAACCGATGATGTCGGTGGAAATAGAGACGCCGGAAGAATATATGGGTGATATTATGGGTGACTTATCATCCCGCCGAGGCATTGTTCAGGGCATGGAAGATAATGCATCCGGAAAAGTTATAAGATCAGAAGTGCCCCTTGCAGAAATGTTTGGTTATTCAACAACGGTTCGATCGCTTTCACAGGGACGTGCAACATACTCGATGGAGTTTAAGCATTATGCGGAAGCACCAAGAAATATTGCAGAAGCAGTAATTAATAAACAATAATTTTTAAGAGAACAAAGGAAAAAGATTATGGCTAAAGGTAAATTTGAGCGTACCAAACCGCACGTTAACGTAGGAACTATTGGTCACGTCGATCATGGTAAAACTACTCTTACTGCTGCGATTTCATCAGTATTGACGAAGAAATATGGTGGAGATCTTAGAGATTTCGCTACCATTGATTCAGCTCCTGAAGAAAAAGCACGTGGTATTACCATTAATACATCACACGTAGAATACGAAACAGAAAAACGTCATTATGCTCACGTTGATTGCCCAGGCCACGCCGATTATGTGAAAAACATGATTACCGGTGCTGCTCAAATGGACGGTGCGATCCTTGTATGCTCAGCTGCTGACGGACCAATGCCTCAAACACGTGAACACATCCTATTGTCTCGTCAAGTTGGCGTTCCACACATGGTGGTGTTCCTAAACAAAGCAGATATGGTTGATGACGCCGAGCTTCTTGAGTTGGTTGAAATGGAAGTGCGTGAATTATTGAGTAAATACGATTTCCCTGGTGATGATATTCCTATCATTACAGGTTCCGCATTAAAAGCATTACAAGGTGATCAATCAGAAATGGGTGAACCAGCAATCCTTAGACTTGCTGAAGCATTAGATTCATACATTCCTGAGCCTCAACGTGCTATTGATGGTGCTTTCTTGATGCCAGTTGAGGATGTATTCTCAATCTCAGGTCGAGGCACTGTAGTAACGGGCCGTATCGAAAGAGGCGTCGTTAAAATAAACGAAGAAATAGAAATTGTGGGTTTGAAGCCATCAGTAACAACTATATGTACAGGCGTTGAAATGTTCCGTAAGTTACTTGACCAAGGTCAAGCAGGTGACAACGTTGGTGTGTTGCTTCGTGGAACAAAGCGTGAAGACGTGGAACGTGGCCAAGTGCTATGTAAGCCAGGGTCAATTAAGCCTCACACAAAGTTTACAGCTGAAATTTACTGTTTAAGTAAAGATGAAGGCGGTCGTCATACTCCATTCTTTAATGGTTACAGACCTCAGTTCTACTTTAGAACAACAGACGTAACGGGTGCAGTGGATTTACCAGAAGGTACAGAAATGGTAATGCCAGGCGATAACGTATCCATCACAGCAACACTAATCGCACCAATCGCTATGGAAGAAGGTTTAAGATTTGCGATTCGCGAAGGTGGCCGAACAGTGGGTTCAGGCGTTGTTGTAAAGATTGTTGAGTAAATTTAAATTAAACAAAAAAATATCTTGAAATAGGTATTCGTTCTTTAGAGGATTATTAAATAATGGTTAGTCAAAAAATACGAATTAGATTAAAGGCATTTGATTACAAGCTGATTGATCAGTCTGCACAAGAGATTGTTGACACAGCAAAAAGAACTGGTGCTGTTGTTAAAGGACCAGTACCGCTTCCTACCAGGATTGAACGGTTTGACTTATTGCGGTCTCCTCATGTAAATAAGAAATCAAGGGATCAGTTTGAGATAAGAACACATCAAAGATTAATGGATATTTTAGACCCAACAGACAAAACAGTTGATGCATTAATGAAGCTTGATTTGCCTGCTGGAGTAGATGTAGAAATTAAGTTGTAAAAAACACGAGCGTTGTATATAATAGCGCTCTTTTAAGAAGTCAATCAATTGTAATTGGCTTTGTAACTAATAATAATAAGGAAGAAGATCATGAGCTTAGGGCTTATTGGTCGCAAGGTCGGAATGACCCGAGTATTTACTGATGAAGGCGCAAGCATTCCAGTAACGGTACTTGAAGTGGTTCCTAATCGCGTGACACAGATCAAAAAATTAAATAGTGATGGCTATAGCAGCCTTCAGTTAGCGTATGGAAAATCTAAATCTACCAAGCTAAATAAATCACTTGTAGGTCACTATGCCAAAGCGTCAGTTGAGGCAGGGCTAGGACTTCACGAGCTAAGATTATCTGAAGAAGAGATTAGCAAATACACGACAGAATCAATATTGTCAGTGGAAATATTCCAAGTTGGCCAAAAGGTTGATGTAACAGGTACAACTATTGGTAAAGGCTTCCAAGGCCCCATAAAACGACATCATTTTAGCTCTAATAGAGCTACTCACGGCGTTTCTATTTCACATAATTCGCATGGGTCAACAGGCCAATGTCAAGATCCTGGTCGAGTGTTCCCTGGTAAAAAGATGGCCGGACACTTAGGGGATAAAAAAAGAACAACACAAAACTTAGAAGTGGTAAGAATAGATTCACCTAGGAATCTAATTTTAATTAAAGGTGCAATTCCGGGGTCTAAGGGCTCTGATGTTTTAATTAAACCCGCTGTTAAGTCTCAAGGGGGAGCGTAATGGAATTTAAGATCCTCGATAAATCTGGAAAAGACTCTAAAAAAATTCACAAAGCATCTGACGAGATATTCGGAAGCGAGTTTAATGAGTCATTGATCCATCAGCTAGTGACCTCATATATGAGTAATGCACGCTCGGTTACTCGTGCACAAAAGACTCGTGGGGAAGTTAAGCACAGCACTAGAAAGCCATTTCGACAAAAAGGAACCGGTAATGCTCGTGCAGGAATGACATCTAGCCCAATCTGGCGTGGGGGAGGAAGAGCTTTTCCAAACAGACCAGATGAAAATTATACTCAAAAAATTAATAAGAAAGCTTATAGGGTAGCAATGAAGTCTATTCTTTCAGAGCTGGTTAGACAGGAAAGATTGTCAATAATAGAAGAATTTAAAGTCGAATCACCCAAAACTAAACAGTTTGTTGAAAAGATTAAAACACTCGGTATTACTGAAAATGTTTTGGTGCTAATTGATTCTTTTGATGAAAACTTGTATTTATCCTCAAGAAATTTAATAAATGTATTAGTGGTGGAGGCTAAATATGCTGATCCGGTGAGTCTCGTACATTTTTCTAAGGTGATCGCAACAACAGAAGCTGTTAAACAACTTGAGGAGATGTTTGCATGAGTAACTTAATCAAACAAACAGATAGATCACTTCGATCTATCCTAGCTCCGCAAGTAACTGAAAAAGCAACAATGATTGCAGACAAGAACAACCAGATTGCATTTAAAGTCACACAATCAGCTACTAAAGCCGACGTGAAAATGGCAATTGAAACGATGTTTAAGGTTGAGGTATCGTCTGTAAATATTTTAAATGTGAATGGAAAGACTAAAAGGTCTGGACGTTCAATGGGTAAACGTCATGACTGGAAAAAAGCATATGTGTGCTTAAAAGCTGGTCAAGAGATTAACTTTACAGGTGAATAAGGAGAAATAGATGGCTATAGTTAAAGTAAAACCAACCTCACCTGGAAGACGTGGTCTGCAGAAGGTAGTAACAGAGGGTCTTCACAAAGGTAAGCCTCACGCACCACTACTAGTTAAGAAGAAGCAAAACGCTGGACGTAACCATCACGGCCGAATTACAGTAAGACATATGGGCGGCGGACACAAACAGCACATAAGAATTGTAGATTTTAAACGAACAAAAGATGGTATACCGGCTACAGTTGAAACAATAGAGTATGATCCTAATCGGTCTGCTCACTTAGCCTTGCTTTGTTACGCTGATGGAGAAAGAACCTACATTATTGCACCCAAGGGTGTTGCTGCAGGTGACAAATTAATGAGTGGCATAGAGGCCCCCTTTAAAGATGGTAATACGCTACCACTTAAAAGCATACCCGTTGGTAGTACTATTCATTGCGTTGAAATGAAGCCTGGAAAAGGAGCACAAATGGCTCGCTCTGCAGGAACATCAGTACAACTATTAGCACGTGAAGGAGCTTATGCTCAATTAAGATTAAAATCAGGTGAGGTGAGAAAGATACATGTGGACTGTAAAGCCACTCTTGGAGAAGTTGGAAACAACGAGCACTCACTAAGATCGATTGGTAAAGCTGGAGCAAACAGATGGAGAGGCATTAGACCAACTGTTAGAGGTGTTGTGATGAACCCTGTAGACCATCCTCACGGTGGTGGTGAAGGAAGAACTTCTGGTGGTCGTCATCCGGTAAGCCCATGGGGCACACCAACAAAAGGATATAGAACAAGAAATAATAAGCGTACTGATAATATGAGAATCAGCCGTAGACCATCTAATAAAAGGTAAATGATATGTCAAGATCGATTAAAAAAGGACCATTTGTAGATTTGCACCTTGCTAAAAAGGTGGAGATTGCATCGGAAGCAAGGGATCGTAAGCCAATTAAGACTTGGTCAAGAAGATCAACAATACTTCCAAACTTTATTGGCTTAACTATTGCTGTGCATAACGGAAGGCAGCATGTTCCTGTGTTAATAGTTGAGAACATGGTAGGACATAAGCTTGGAGAATTTGCAGCAACTAGAACATTTAAAGGCCACTCTGGCGATAGAAAGGCGAAATAAATTATGGCTAACGAAGTCTCAGCAATTTTAAAAGGTGTCAGAATTTCTCCGCAAAAAGCGAGATTAGTAGCTGATATGATCAGAGGTAAAAAAGTTGATAATGCTATAAATATATTAGCCTTTAGCCCAAAAAAAGGCGCAGATATTATTAAAAAAGTATTAGAGTCGGCGATTGCTAATGCAGAACATAATAATGGTGCGGATATTGATGAGCTAATGATCAAGACTATATATGTAGATAAAGGTGCAATTTTAAAACGTATTCGTGCTCGAGCTAAAGGCAGAGCAGGAAAGATTCAAAAACAAACAAGTCACATTACAGTGACAGTGGGAAGCTAGAGAAAATTATGGGTCAAAAAATTAATCCAATAGGTTTCCGTTTAGGGGTCACAAAAAACTGGTCCTCTAAGTGGTATGCAAATTCAAAAAACTTTGCTGCGTTACTGCAAAACGATATAAAAGTCAGAGAGTTTTTAAATAAAAAACTAGCTAATGCCGCTGTAAGTAAAATCGTGATTGAGAGACCTGCTAAAAATGCAAAAATAACCATATATTCTGCAAGGCCAGGCATTGTTATCGGAAAAAAAGGTGAAGACATAGAGACATTAAGATCAAGCCTCCAAAGCCTTATGGGTATTCCAGTCCAATTAAATATTGAAGAAATCAGAAAGCCTGAAGTTGATGCAACACTAATCGCTCAGAGCATTGCTCAGCAACTTGAAAAGAGAGTTATGTTTAGAAGGGCAATGAAAAGAGCTATGCAAAATGCAATGAGATTGGGAGCTCAGGGTATAAAAATTATGAGTTCTGGACGATTAAATGGTATTGAGATTGCTAGGTCAGAGTGGTACAGAGAAGGCCGTGTCCCTCTTCATACCTTGAGAGCTGACATTGACTATGGAGTTGCAAGAGCACAAACAACATACGGAATTATTGGTATCAAGGTTTGGATCTATAAAGGGGAAAGATTTGAAGAGCCAGCTAAGTCAGCTATTCCGGAAAATAAAGATATTATTGAAGAAAAAAAAGTTATCCCAGCCAGAAAGACTGTTAAAGATGCGGTAACTAAAAAAATGACTAAACCAGCTGCAAATAAAACAACGGTAAAGACAGTTGTTAAGAAAGTAGCTAAACCTAAAGAAGAAGCTAAAACAGAATCAGATGCTCAAGAAGTGAAGTCTGAAAATGTAGAAGCTTCAAAAGAAAATAAGAAAGATGAGGCATAAAAATGTTACAACCAGCTAGACGAAAATTTAGGAAAGAACATAAGGGTAGAAACCGAGGTGTTGCTTCGACTGGGAATAAAGTGAGCTTTGGAGAGTTTGGCCTTAAAGCTGTTGGGAGAGGCAGAATAACAGCACGGCAAATCGAGGCTGCTCGAAGGGTAATGACCCGCCACATTAAAAGGGGTGGACGTATCTGGATTAGAATTTTCCCAGATAAGCCAATCTCAAAGAAACCTGCTGAAGTAAGAATGGGTAAAGGTAAAGGTAGTGTTGAGTTTTATGTAGCAGAAATTCAACCAGGAAAAATGTTGTATGAAATGGATGGTGTACCAGAAACTATAGCTCGCGAGGCTTTTAGATTAGCCGCAGCTAAGTTACCGTTATTAACAACATTTGCTTCTCGTCATATAAGTGGTTAAAGGATAATTATGAAGGCTTCAGATTTAAGAACAAAAAGTGTTGATGATTTAGGTAAAGAATTGGTCGGGTTAAGAAAAGCCCAATTTTCAGCCCGAATGCAAATCAGTACTCAGCAGTCAAACAAACATGATCAGTTGGGAAAAATTCAAAAAGACATAGCAAGGGTTAAAACAATTCTTGCCGAAAAAGCGAGCCAAGCATAATGAGCGATATACAAAAGATTACAAGAACATTAACCGGAAAAGTGGTAAGCAATAAAATGGATAAAACAGTGACTGTTTTAGTCCCAAGGACTGTTAAACACGGTTTGATAGGGAAAGTTATTAAGCTGTCTAACAAATTCCATGCTCACGATGAAAAAAATGAGATTAATGAAGGGGATATGGTAGAAATTACCGAAGGTAGACCCATTTCTAAAAATAAAACGTGGGTTGTAACAAAGGTCGTCTCAAAGGCGAGAAGCATTTAATTGGTTCAAAACTTGAGCTATTTTATTAAATAACATATAATTCTGCTCTTTTTGGCGCTCGTACACTTTAGAGCTAGCGCCCCAATACTGACCGTTGCGGAAGACTCTTTTTGAGTCTAAATAGAATTAAGCGGATTAAGTTGGAGATATATTCATATGATACAAATGCAAACAAGATTAGAAGTTGCTGATAATACGGGCGCACGCTCTGTTATGTGCATAAAAGTCCTTGGTGGTTCGAAGAGACGTTATGCAAGTGTCGGCGATATCATTAAAGTAACCATCAAAGATGCTGCGCCTCGTGGTCGGGTTAAGAAAGGCGAAGTTTATGATGCTGTCGTTGTTAGAACAGCAAAAGGAGTGCGAAGAGCAGATGGGTCATTAATTAAATTTGATGGAAATGCTGCTGTATTACTGAACAATAAGTACGAGCCAATTGGAACAAGGATTTTTGGACCAGTAACTCGTGAATTAAGAACAGAGAGGTTTATGAAGATTGTTTCATTGGCCCCGGAAGTTATCTAGGAGTATACGGATGAATAAGATTCGTAAAGGCGACACAGTAATAATAAACACTGGCAAAGATAAAGGAAAGCAAGGCATTGTTCTTCAATTGATTGAAGGAGGCAAGGTCCTTGTTGAGGGGTTAAATATGGTGAAGAAACACACCAAGCCCAATCCAGCTAAAGGGGAGCAAGGCGGTTTAATTAACAAAGAAATGCCACTGCAAATTTCAAATATAGCTATTTTTAATAGTGCAGCAAAAAAAGCAGACAAAGTTACATTTAAAGAGCTTAAAGACGGGAAAAAGATCCGTATTTACAAATCTAATCAAGAAGCAATAGACGTTTAGGAAAATATTATGGCTAGACTTAGAGACTATTATAATGACACGATAATTAAACAGTTGAGTGAACAGTTTAAGTACAAGTCACCAATGCAAGTTCCACGTATTCAAAAAATTACACTTAATATGGGTCTTGGTGAGGCGGTTGCTGATAAGAAGGTTATCGAGCATGCAGTAGGTGATATGCAAAAGATAGCAGGTCAGAAACCGGTTGTTACAAAAGCAAAGAAATCTATAGCAACTTTCAAAATTCGGGATGATTATCCGGTTGGATGCAAAGTGACACTGAGAAAATCAGTTATGTACACATTTCTAGATCGCTTAATTAATATTGCTATTCCAAGAGAGCGTGATTTTAGAGGTATTTCTGCTAAATCATTTGACGGAAGAGGTAATTACAATATGGGTATAAAAGAGCAAATTATTTTCCCTGAAATTCAGTATGACAAAATTGACGCTTTAAGAGGAATGAATATTACTATCACAACTACAGCGAAAACAGATGAAGAGGCTAGAGCATTATTAGCAGCTTTTAGTTTTCCATTTAGAGGTTAGGGCACACTATGGCTAAACTTTGTATGACTGAAAGAGAAATAAAGAGAAGAAAAATGGTTGAAAAATTTAAAGCAAAAAGATT
>DGAZ01000003.1:9309-11222 GCA_002384685.1 Methylophilales bacterium UBA4017
CGAAACCGATGTGCGTTAACAGGTCGCCCAAGAGGCGTTTACAGTAAATTTGGTATTGCTAGGGGAAAACTTCGAGAACTTATGATGTTCGGTGAAGTTCCTGGTGTTACTAAAGCAAGTTGGTAAGGGAGAAAAAAATATGAGTATGAGTGATCCGATTGCCGATATGTTAACCCGTATCAGAAATGGCCAAATGAGAAATAAAGTATCAGTCTCAATGCCTGCATCTAAAATTAAATCTGCAATTGCGGCAGTGTTAAAAGATGAAGGTTATATTGAGAATTTTGCTTTAAATGATAGTTCAGGCAAGCCCTCATTGATTGTTAATTTAAAGTACTATGCTGGCCAGCCTGTCATAGAAAAAATCGAAAGAATAAGTAAGCCAGGACTGAGAATTTATAAAGATAGCCAAAACTTACCTAAAGTAATGAATGGGCTTGGAGTAGCAATATTGACAACTTCCAAGGGTGTTATGACAGACAATAAAGCGAGAGCTGCCGGTATTGGCGGTGAAGTGCTTTGCTACGTAGCATAGGGAGAGTATAAATGTCGAGAGTTGCAAACAATCCAATAAATGTTCCTGAAAATGTTGAAATTAATATTTCTAATGAGTTAGTAAGCGTGAAGGGACCTTTAGGTCATCTAAACCAACATTTGACTGGCGATGTAAAAATTATGCAAAACGAATCAATCTTAACTTTTGCGGCAACAAAGGAAACAAAGCATTCCAAAGCCATGTCTGGAACTGTTAGAGCTCTTGTTAACAATATGGTTGAAGGTGTAACTAAGGGATTTGAAAGAAAGTTAACCCTTATAGGGGTTGGTTATAAGGCTTCAGCCCAAGGAAACAAGATTAATCTGGAGTTAGGTTTTTCTCATTCAATTACCCATAATCTTCCTGATGGCATTACAGCAGAAACGCCAACACAGACTGAGATTGTATTGAAAAGCTCAAATAAACAAGTAATAGGGCAAGTTGCAGCAGAAATTAGAGCCTACAGACCACCAGAGCCTTACAAAGGAAAAGGTGTGAGATATTCTGATGAGCATGTTGTTATTAAAGAAGCTAAAAAGGCATAAGGATAAAATATGAGTACTGAAAATCCAAGATTAAGAAGAGCAAAAAAATCTAGAGCAAAAATGGCAGAACTTCATGTTACTCGCCTTACTGTTTATAGATCAAACTCTAATATATATGCACAAATTATTGATGGTAATAACAATAGGGTAATTGCTACAGCATCAACAACAGAGGCTGAAGTTAAAAAAACACTTAAAAATACAAGCAATAAGGATGCAGCAATTGCAATTGGTAAAAGAATTGCAGAAAAGGCCGTTAAAGCAGGCGTTAAAGAAATCGCATTTGATCGTTCAGGTTACAAGTATCATGGCCGTATCAAAGCTTTAGCAGAATCAGCCAGAGAAAACGGTTTAACTTTCTAACAAATATTAGGATTTAAAATGGCACAAGACAGGCAAGAACAGAATCAAGACGGACTAAGAGAGAAAATGATTGCTGTTAACCGGGTAACAAAAGTGGTTAAAGGTGGTCGTATCATGAGTTTTGCTGCACTAACTGTTGTAGGTGACGGAGATGGCGCAATTGGTATGGGAAAAGGAAAAGCTCGCGAAGTTCCTCTTGCAGTTCAAAAAGCAATGGATGAAGCCAAAAAAGGAATGTTAAAAGTCAATCTAAATAACGGAACGCTGCATCATTCCGTAATAGGTCGTCATGGAGCAGCCAAAGTGTTTATTCAACCAGCTTCTGAAGGTACTGGAATTATTGCCGGTGGCGCTATGAGAGCGATATTTGAAGTTATGGGCATAACAGATGTCTTGGCTAAATGTATTGGATCTGCTAACCCATACAATGTAGTAAGAGCTACATTAAATGGTCTTGCTGCAGTTAACAG
>DGAZ01000003.1:11458-16699 GCA_002384685.1 Methylophilales bacterium UBA4017
AATCGGTAAGAAAGCCTCACATAAAGCAACGGTTATAGGGCTTGGTTTAAGAAAAATTAATCATACAGTCGAGCTAAAGGATACTCCTGAGGTTCGCGGAATGATTAATTCTATAAATTACCTTCTTAAAGTAGAGAATTAATATGAGATTAAATACTATTAAACCAGCAGATGGTTCAAAAAAAAATGCACGGAGAGTGGGTAGAGGTATAGGATCCGGTTTTGGAAAAACAGCTGGAAGAGGACATAAAGGCCAACACTCAAGGACGGGTGGATTTCACAAAGTTGGTTTTGAGGGCGGTCAGATGCCTATTCAGCGAAGACTTCCAAAAAGAGGATTTAACTCTCTTACAAAAGCATACAATGCGACCATAAGAACGAGTGAGCTAAATAAATTAGATGAAGGTGTCGTTGACTTATTAACTCTTAAGGCGGCTAATCTTATTTCGGAAATCTCATTAACTGCGAAAGTTTTCCTTTCTGGTGAAGTTACTAAGAAGTTTACTTTAGAGGGCGTGGCTTTCACAAAAGGCGCTAAAGCTGCCATAGAAAAAGCTGGCGGAAAAGTTCAGGAAGTTAAAGAGGCTTAATTTTGGCGCAAGATAGTACATTTGCCGCACTAGGGAAGATGGGGGAGCTTAAAAGCCGCCTGTTATTCTTATTAGGCGCGTTGGTCATATTTCGCTTGGGAGCACATATACCGGTCCCAGGAATAGATCCAATGGAGCTTAAAAAGCTTTTTGATTCACAGAGTGGTGGCATTCTTGGTATGTTTAATATGTTCTCTGGTGGAGCATTAAGTCGGTTTACAGTCTTTGCTTTAGGAATCATGCCATACATATCTGCGTCAATTATCATGACACTGTTAACGTCTATGACCACGCAGCTTAAGGAGCTAAAAAAAGAGGGCCAAGCTGGACAGAGGGTAATTACAAAATACACAAGACAGCTAACCGTTGTTTTAGCATTGTTCCAAGCATTAGGAATTACAGTAGCTTTGGAATCTCAGCCTGGACTTGTACTTGATCCGGGATTGATGTTTAGATTAACTGCAATGGTGACTTTGGTGAGCGGAACAATGTTCTTGGTATGGTTAGGAGAGCAAATAACGGAGAGAGGTATAGGTAACGGTATATCAATGATTATATTTGCAGGTATTGTTGCAGGGCTTCCAAGCGCACTGGGTAATACCCTAGAGCTTACAAGAACAGGAGCCTTTTCAATACCACTAGTATTTTTTCTTCTTACAGCAGCCATTTTAGTAACGGCATTGGTTGTGTTTGTTGAGCGAGGACAAAGAAGAATTACTATTAACTATGCAAAAAGACAAATTGGTAATAAATTGTATGGAGGTCAGTCTAGTCATCTGCCACTAAAAATAAATCAAGCAGGGGTAATTCCTGCAATTTTTGCCTCTAGTGTAATTTTGTTTCCGGCAACTATCGCTGGGTGGTTTGGAACTAGCGAGAGTTTATATTGGTTGAAGGATATTGGGGCTGCAATTTCACCGGGGCAACCTCTATATATCTTGTTGTTTGCAGCAGCGATAATATTTTTCGCTTACTTTTATACAGCAATTACATTTAATCCGGTAGAGACTGCTGACAACCTTAAAAAAGGTGGTGCTTTTGTACCAGGCATAAGGCCTGGGGAGCAAACTGCTAAGTATATAGATACTATTGTTGGGCGCCTTACTCTTGTGGGGGCTATATACGTGACTTTGGTTTGCCTAATGCCGGAGTTTCTTATTTTGAAATTTAATACTCCATTTTACTTTGGGGGGACTTCATTGCTAATTATTGTGGTGGTTACAATGGATTTTATGACACAAGTGCAGTCACAAATGATGTCATATCAATACGAAGGTTTGTTAAAGAAAGCTAACTTTAAAGGCAGTTCTGGGGGCTTAAGGTAATGGCGAAAGAAGATACGATAGAAATGGAGGGTGAAATACTCGAAAACCTTCCGAACGCTACGTTTAAAGTTAAATTAGAGAATGGCCACGAAGTATTGGGTTATATTTCAGGAAAAATGAGAATGAATTATATTCGAATTTTACCTGGAGATAAGGTGACTGTTGAAATGACACCTTATGATTTAACAAAGGCAAGAATAACATTTAGAGCAAAATAAACTTGTTGTGTAAAAGGAAATATTATGAGAGTTAGAACATCAGTAAAGGCTTTATGCCGAAATTGTAAGGTTATTAGACGTAAAGGTGTGGTCCGTGTGATCTGTAAAGATCCTCGCCATAAACAAAGACAAGGCGCATGTCACTAATTTTAACATTGTGAAGTGCGTAAAAAATAGTTATAATTTAAGGCTTTATTGAAAAAATAGCCCTTTTAATTGGAGTGAGTTATGGCCCGTATTGCAGGCGTAAATGTACCAGATAATAAACATGCGGAAATTGCATTGACTGCAATTTTTGGTATAGGAAAAGTTACAGCACAAAAAATATGTGCTTCTGTTGGTGTTAACCATTCAACAAAAATAAAAGACCTTGATGAGTCTGCGGTTGAAAAAATTAGGGGCGAAATAGAAAAATTTGTTGTAGAAGGCGATCTTCGCAGAGAAGTTTCTATGAACATTAAAAGATTAATGGACTTAGGATGTTACAGAGGCCTTAGACATAGAAGAGGACTTCCAGTTCGAGGACAAAACACTAAGAATAATGCTAGAACAAGGAAAGGTCCAGTTAGGGCTATTAGGAAATAATTAAGGAAAAACGGTAATGGCAAAAGCAAACGTAAGAATAAAAAAGAAAGTTAAAAAAAATGTGGTCGAAGGAATAGCGCATGTCCACGCATCTTTTAACAATACAATCATTACTATAACCGATAGGCAAGGTAACGCTTTGTCATGGGCAACATCAGGAGGAGCTGGATTTAAAGGCTCAAGAAAAAGCACTCCATTTGCAGCCCAGGTTGCGGCAGAGAATGCTGGGAAAGCAGCGCAAGAGTTTGGTGTAAAAAATATTGAAGTTCGTATCAAAGGCCCTGGTCCTGGGCGTGAATCCTCAGTTAGAGCTTTAAATGCTGTGGGATTGAAAATTACAAGCATCCAGGATGTAACGCCTGTTCCACATAATGGCTGTAGACCGCCTAAAAAAAGAAGAATTTAATTTTGCTTAGTCAAAAATTTAACTAGGAGAGTAAAGTTGGCTAGAAATCTAGATCCAAAATGTCGTCAGTGTAGAAGAGAGGGTGAGAAATTATTCCTCAAGGGTGAAAAGTGTTTCACTGACAAATGTGCAATTGAAAAAAGAAATTATCCTCCGGGGCAACACGGACAGAGGAGAGCTTCAAGACTTTCAGATTATGGCGTTCAATTACGAGAAAAGCAAAAGCTGAGAAGAATGTACGGAGTTCTTGAAAAGCAATTCCGCGGGTATTATGCAGAAGCTGATCGACGAAAAGGCATTACTGGGGAAAATCTATTACAACTTCTTGAGTCAAGACTGGACAATGTTGTTTACAAAATGGGTCTTGGTTCATCCAGAACAGAATCAAGGCAAATTGTAAAACACAATGCTATTTTGGTTAATGGTAAAAGAGTTAATATTCCATCATTCCAAGTTTCTCCGGGTGATGAAGTGTCTGTTGTTGAGTCGGCTAAGAGTCAATTAAGAATTAAGGGTGCTATTGAGGCTGCGGTTGAAAGAGGTTTTCCAGAATGGCTTGAAGTTGATGTTAAAGCATTTAAAGGAATCTTTAAAAACAAACCACAAAGAGATGATCTTCCATCAACAATTAATGAATCGCTTGTTGTTGAGCTGTATTCTAAATAATTAATTACATAAGAACTGAATAAAAGGATATCTATGCAAAATAGCCCTACTGAGTATTTAAAACCAAGAATAGTCAATGTTGACATTGTAAACAGCCAAAGAGCAAAGGTTGTTTTAGAGCCAATGGAGAGGGGATTTGGCTTTACCTTAGGAAATGCCTTAAGAAGAGTCCTGCTATCATCAATCCCTGGTTATGCAATAACGGAAGTTAAGATTGATGGCGTAGTACATGAATACTCAACACTAGACGGTGTTCAAGAAGATGTTGTTGATGTTCTGCTTAACTTAAAAAAAGTAGCATTAAAAATACATGAAGGAACAGAAGCAACAATCAGACTGTCGAAATCAGAAGAGGGGCCAGTTACGGCAGCCGATTTTGATGTGGGGCATGATGTTGAGATTGTAAACCCTGAACATGTAATCGCACATCTAAATAAAGGCGGAAAACTAAATATCGAGGCTAAAGTAGAGATGGGAAGAGGTTATCAACCTGTTCCGCAAAGAAGGAAAGGTCCGCAAGAAGATAGCACTATTGGATACATCATGATTGATGCTTCATTTAGCCCAATAAATAAAGTAAGTTATTTCGTAGAAAGTGCTCGCGTTGAGCAGAGAACCGATTTAGATAAATTAATTCTAGATGTAGAAACTAATGGAGTAGTTGATGCAGAGCAGGCTATAAGAGATGCTGCTAGAATTCTAATGGGACAACTATCAGTCTTTGCAAACTTAGAGAGTGAATTAACAGAGGTTGAAGTACAACAAGCACCACAAATTGATCCTGTATTACTGAGACCGGTAGATGATCTTGAGCTTACAGTGAGGTCAGCCAATTGCTTGAAAGCTGAAAGCATATATTATATTGGCGACTTAATTCAAAGAAATGAAAGCGACTTACTGAAGGCTCCTAATTTGGGAAGAAAATCTCTAAATGAGATTAAGGATATTCTCTCTACAAAAGGATTGTCTTTGGGTATGAAAGTTGAAAATTGGCCACCAGCTGGTGTTGAGAAAGTATAACTGATAGATTTGGAGTAATATAATGCGTCACGGAAAAAGTCATAGAAAGTTAAATAGAACAAGCAGCCATAGAAAGGCAATGTTTAAGAATATGGCAACATCATTACTTACTCATGAGATTATTAGAACAACACTCCCAAAAGCGAAAGAGCTAAGAAAGATTGCTGAGCCTTTAATCACTTTAGGGAAAGTTACAACTGTTCATAATCAACGATTAGCTTTTAGTAGGCTGAGAGATAAGGATGCTGTATCGAAACTGTTTGGAGAAATTGGCCCAAGATATGTTTCCAGAAATGGTGGGTATACAAGGATTTTAAAATGTGGCTTTAGGAAAGGCGATAACGCACCTATGGCATATATTGAACTTGTTGATCGTCCAGTAAAGTCTGATGACGAAATAAACGATGCTAAAGAAGCTAAGCCTGCTGCTG